>NZ_KQ033901.1:2176306-2322390 GCF_000969705.1 Nitriliruptor alkaliphilus DSM 45188 | reverse complement strand
CAACCGTGCCGCGGGCAAGGACCACCAGATCGAACAGGTCGGCCGCAAGGTCCGCGACATGATCCCCTTCATCACCACCCCCACCGAAGGGTTCTAGTCCCCCCGTGCCCGTCCTGATCACCGGCGCCCACCGGCCGTTGGCGCGTCGCGTCGCCGCCGCCCTCCTCGAGGAGGGCGGCGAGGTCCGCGTCCACTCCGCCGGCGAGGTGTCCTCGCTGCGCGCGGGTGGGGCGATCGTGGCGGCGGGTGACGCCGACGACGAGGGCCACCTCGAGGCCTCGCTGGCCCAGGTCCACACGGCCATCCACGTCGGTCGCGGTGTGCTCGCCCCCTCGCCACGGGTCCTGGTGACCGAGGCCGAGACGTTGGTCCGGGCCGCGACCGGCGCCGGCGTGCGCCGCATCGTGGCGCTGTCGGTCGTCGGCGCGTCCCCGGGCGCGCCGGACCCGCTGCGCGCGGCGTACGGCGAGGTCGAGGCGCTGCTCGCCGCCGCCCCGGTCCCGACGGTGGTCCTGCGGACCTCGCTGGTGGACACGCCCGCCATCCGTGACGCCCTCGGGACGGCCGGCCTGTCCCCCGACGAGCGTGAGCAGCAGGTCGCTCCGGTGCGTCCGGCCGACGTGGTCGAACTGGTGGTGTCCTTCGACCGGATGCGATCGTCGGCAGCGTCGGGCCACGCGGCGTTCACCGCGGACGGCCCGACCACGTCGACCCTCGGCGACTACCTCACGCGCGTCGGGGTCGCCCGTCCCGGTCAGGGATCGCTCGTCGGACGTCGTGCGCTCGATCCCGCTCGGGTGCCGATGCTGCTGCCCTCGCTGACCGGACCGTGGGTGAGCGGGCCGTCCGACCCACCGGACGCCTGGGCGTTCACCGGGGTCGTTCCGAGCGTGGTGGGACCGGGAGCGTGACCCCCGCGCCGGCGCGCCCAGCGGGCGAGCAGGGTCGGCTGGAGCAGGAGGCAGGCCACGACGCGCGTGGTCGGAGCGAGCGGGTGTCATCCGTATGCCGACCTGGACACGCCCAACAGGTCGCGCGACCTGCGCCCGAAGGCCCGGACACCCCGGGACCTTCGTCCTAGCGTCCCGCCGTTCCCTTGGGAGAGGGACGACGCGGCCGGGGACGGATCGGGAGATCCTCGTGTCGCGCGAACGGGAGAACCCCTATGAACCATCGAGTACGCACCGTGCTCGCAGCAGCAGCGGCTGTGACCGTGGCCGCCGCGACAGGAGCGATCGCCCACCCCGGCCACGGGGAGCGTGGCAGCGTCGACTTCGGCGACATCGCCGACGACGGCGGCAAGCAGCACGATGGCGAGGGTGGTCACCTCGATCCCGTGTCCTACGGGGTGCGGCTGATCGGGAAGGGGGCGCTCTCCGCTCCTCCCGGCACGAACGGGGACATGACCGGCCGCGTCGCGGACGTCGCGGCACACGGCGTCCACGCCTACCTGACCGCCTTCCGGGCGGCGGACTGCCTCGGCGGTGGGGCGTGGATCATGGACATCTCGGATCCCACGGCACCGGTCGAGGTGGGCTTCCTGCCGACCACGGACGGCAACTACGCCGGCGAGGGTGCGCAGGTGGTGACCCCCGACTACGGCGCGTACGCGGGACGTCAGCTGTTCATCCACCAGAACGAGACCTGCGACGCCGAGCTCGCCGAAGCGACCGGCAAGGAGCGCTACCTCGGGGGCATCAACATCTGGGACGTCACCGACCCGCTCGACCCGCAGCTGCTCGTCGAGCACGCCGGGGACATGACCGTGGGTGTCGACGCCGACGGCAACCAGGTGCTCCGGGACAACCCCACCACGGTCCACTCCGCCTTCGCGTGGAACTCACACCTCGACGAGAAGACCTACGCGGTCCTCGTGGACAACGAGGAGTGGGAGGACGTCGACATCTTCGACATCACCGACCCCACGGACCCGGCGCCGGTCAACGACACCCTCGACCTGTGGACCCTGTTCGACGTGGCCCAGTCCTCGCCGCCGAACCTCACCCAGGTCTTCAACCACGACATGATGGTCTACCGCAAGGGCGACCGCTACATCATGAACGTCAACTACTGGGATGGCGGTTACGTGCTGCTCGACGTGACCGATCCCACCCCGGGCAACGTCACCCTGATCGCCGAGTCCGACTACGCCGAGCTCGACGAGGAGCGCCTCAAGCGCGGCCACGAGGTGGCACCCGAGGGCAACGCCCACCAGTCCGAGTTCTCTCCCGACTTCAAGTACCTGATCGGGACCGACGAGGACTTCTCGCCCTACGGCGTCGGGGAGTTCTCGATCACCACCGGCCCGAACGCCGGCGTGTACGAGTCCGTCGCGGTCGGCGGTGCGGCACCCGTCGCATCGCTCCCGGACCTCCGCCTCAACGGGCCGACGGCCTACGTGGGCTACGCCTGCCCCGACTCGGCACCGGTTCCGCCACGGGATGAGGTCGGTCTCCCCGAGCTCGCGGAGGGCGAGGAGGCCATCGCCGTCATCCAGCGCGGCCCCGTCGGCGACCCGAGCGCGCCCGAGGGGGCGTGCTTCCCGGGTCAGAAGGCGGACGCGGCGATGGCGGCCGGCTACGACGCCGTGCTGTTCGTCGACCACCACGCCGGACACAACGCCAGCCCGGACCAGCCGTTCTGCGGTTCCGGCGCCTTCACCCAGCCGGTGGTCGCGGTCTGCACCACGCACACCGCGTTCCACCACCTGTTCGACAGCCCGCCGGACTACTCGATGCCGTACGACGCGGCGAAGGAGCCGGCCATCGGCGACGTCGGCCACTCCATCGACGTCGACTCGGTGTTCAACGGCTGGGGGTACGTGCGCCAGTTCCGCACCAAGTTCTCCGACGTGCCGGGCACGCCCGGGTCGATCGAGCAGATCGACACCTACGCGGTGGAGGAAGCCCAGATGGAGGAGTACGCCATCGGGTACGGCGACCTGTCCGTGCACGAGGTCGCGACCGACCCGCGTCCCGGGGTGAACCTGGCCTACCTGTCGTACTACGCGGCCGGTCTGCGGATCGTGTCGTACGGCCCGAAGGGCATGCAGGAGGTCGCCGCCTTCATCGACGAGGGCGGCAACAACTTCTGGGGCATCGAGGTCCACGAGATCGACGGTGAGACGTACGTGCTCGCCAGCGACCGCGACCACGGCCTGTACATCTTTCAGGCCGACGTGGACGTCCCCGGGCGTCCGACCTCGACCCCGAACAACGGTCCGAAGGACGGCAAGGGCCCGAAGGACGGCTGACCAGCCGCGCGCAGGAGGTGGAGCCCCGCTTCGGCGGGGCTCCACCGCGTCGGTCACCGGCTCCTCGGCGGTCGCCACCGGGTCCGCCCTGCTGAGCGGTAGCCTCCGTTCCGCCCTCCGGGGTGGACCGCGACGTACGGGCCGTGCCCGGACCGGAGCCGCGAGGGATCATGCGGTACGACGAACGCGACGACGGCGAGCTCCTCGAGCTCGCGCAGGCGGGCTGGGCGCCCGCCTACGCCGTGCTGGTCCACCGGCACGCGCCCGCGCTGCTGGCGGCGTTCGCCGACGATCCCGATCCGCTCGAGCGCGTCACCGACGTCTTCGTCCGCGCGATGCGCCAGCTCCCCGAGCGCGACCCGGCCGCTCCCGTCGGCCCGTGGCTGTTCGCGCTCGCGGGTCGCCCCGTACCGGCGTCCGTGGTCGCGATCGACGAAGAGACGCTCGACCCGGTCTGGCGGAGCCTCGCCGCGCGGTGGCCCGACGGCCGGCACGTCCACCACCAGCGACCGGCCACGCGCCGGATCGTCGCCGTCCTCGGCGCGATCGCGCTCGGGATCGCCGTCCCGACCATCGTCCTCGGCCTGCCCGCATCCGCGCCCGAGGAGGCCACGACGTCGGTCCGCGCGCAGCCCCTCGACGACGAACCGACCGAGGAGCCCGAACCGGAGGAGCTGCCTGACTTCGAGTTCCCCGACATCGGTGGCGACGGCGGGGAGCTGCCCGACGGGCCAGTCGACCCGGTCACGCCACCGTCGACCCCGCGCAGCCCGTCACCCCCACCGCCGGTGGTCCCGTCCCCCGCCCCCTCGCCAACGCCCGAGCCCAGTCCGACCGTGGAACCTGTCGAGCCACCTCCACCCGAACCGGTGGACCCCGTCACCGACGACGACGGCAGCACCGACGATGACGGCACCGGCGACGACGGCACCGATGACGACGACAGCGGGGGGGACGACGCCGTCCTGCCGGGCCTGGACGACGGGTGACCGGCGACGTTCCGGCCCCGTCCGCGGCTGACCGGCCAGACGGGGTCGCCGGGGTCGCCGGCCCATCGCTCGACCCGGGGCAGTCCGGTACGGGCGACATGGACGCCGCCAGCTTCCGTCGGCACGGGCACGCGGTCGTCGACTGGATCGCTGACTACCTCGAGGGCGTCGGCGACCTGCCCGTGCTCGCCCGCGTGGCCCCCGACGAGGTCCGCCACGCCCTCCCCGCGACCCCGCCCGCCGGACCGGAGCCGTTCGCGGCCACCCTGGAGGACCTCGACCGGGTGCTCCTGCCGGGCATCACCCACTGGAACCACCCCGCGTTCCACGCCTACTTCGCGATCACGGGTTCGGGCCCCGGGATCCTGGCCGAGGCGGTCTCCGCCGCGCTCAACGTCAACGGGATGCTGTGGCGCACCTCACCCGCGGCGACCGAGCTCGAGGAGCTCACCGTCGACTGGTTGCGACAGCTGCTCGGCCTCGCCGACGGCTGGCGTGGGGTGCTGACCGACACCGCCTCGGTGTCGACCTTGCTCGCCCTGGCCGCCGCCCGCGAGCGCGCCGAACTCGACGTGCGGCAGCGTGGGCTCGCGGGGCGACCCGACATCCCGCCCCTGCGCGTCTACACCTCCGCGGACGCGCACTCGTCGGTCGAGAAGGCGGCCATCACCCTCGGGCTCGGGCGCGACGGCGTCCGGCTGGTGCCCGTCGACGACCAGCGGCGGATGGACGTCGACGCGCTGCGGGAGGCCATGGCGGAGGACATCCGGCTCGGTTCCCGACCGATCGCCATCGTCGCCACCGTCGGGACGACCTCGACCACCTCCATCGACCCCGTCGCAGCGATCGCCGACGTCCGTGACGAGGTCTCGGGCGACCTCGGCTGGTCGATCTGGCTCCACGTCGACGGCGCGTACGGCGGGACGGCGGCGATCTGCGAGGAGCTGCGCTTCGTGCTCGACGGGGTCGACCGTGCCGACTCGCTGGTGACCAACCCCCACAAGTGGCTGTTCACGCCGATCGACTGCTCCGCCCTGTTCGTCCGGGACGTGGCCACGCTGACGCGCGCCTTCTCGCTGGTGCCCGAGTACCTCACCACCGACGACGAGGGCGTGACCGACTACATGGACTGGGGCGTCCAGCTCGGCCGACGGTTCCGGGCCCTGAAGCTGTGGGCGGTCATCCGCTACTTCGGGCACGAGGGGCTGGCCGCGCGGATCCGCCACCACGTCGCGCAGGCCCAGCAGGTCGTCGCGTGGGTGGAGGCTCACCCCCACCTCGAGCTCGCCGCCCCGGCCCCGCTGTCGACGGTGTGCTTCCGTTCGGTGGTACCTGGAGAGGACGAGTCGGCCGCGACCGACCGCAACCGGTCGTGGCTGGCGGCGATCAACGCCACCGGGGAGGCGTACCTGTCGCACACGGTGCTGGACGACCGGTACGTCCTGCGCCTGGCGACCGGCAACCTGCGCACCACCGACGACCGCCTCGAGACCACCCTCGGCGTGCTCGACCGCGAGCTCAGCGCGCTCCTGCCCTGACCCTGACCGTCAGGCGTCGCCGCCCTCCAGGGCCTCGAGGAGCTGGTCGGCGGCGGTGTAGGGGTCGAGGTCGCGCCCGGCGACCTTGGCAGCCAGCGCGTCCAGCAGCGGGTCACCCGCCCCGCCGCGCCGCCGGGACCGGCCGTGATCGTTCGGCCCCCCGGGGCCGACCCCACCGGCGAGCCGCGCGAACCGGGCGCGTACCTGTTCCAGAGCGATCTCGCGGACGGTGTGCAGGGCTCGCTCGCGGGAGCGCTCCTCGGCCTGACCGGACGCGACGAGGTGGTCGCGGTGCTGGTCGAAGGCGTCGACGACCTCGCTGACACCCTCGCCGCGGACGGCGACGGTGCGCAGGATGGGGGGCCACCACCCGGAGGCCGCCGACCCGGGCACCAGCTCGGCGTCCTCTGCCAACTCTGGGTCGCCCCCCACTGGTGGCGCGAGTTCGGGATGATGGTCGAGGAGGTCGGGGTGCTCCTCGAGCAGGTCGGCGGTGGTCCGGCCCGACGTCGCCTGGCCGAGCTCCAGCATCGAACGCAGCTCGGACTCGAGCTTGCCAGCACCCGGCGCGTCGGCCTTGTTGATCACGAACAGGTCGGCCACCTCGAGGATGCCGGCCTTGGCGGCCTGCACCGAGTCGCCCATGCCGGGGGCCAGGGCGACCACCGTCGTGTCGGCGGTGGCGGCGATCTCGACCTCGGACTGCCCGACGCCGACGGTCTCGACGATGACGTCGTCGAACCCCGCCGCGTCGAGGACGAGCACCGCCTGCGGGGTCGCGAACGACAACCCACCGAGGTGGCCGCGCGACGCCATCGACCGGATGAAGACCTTCGGGTCGGCGTGGTGGCCCTGCATGCGGACGCGGTCCCCGAGCAACGCCCCACCGGAGAACGGCGAGGACGGGTCGACGGCCAGGATGGCCACGGACCGGTCGCGGGCCCGCAGCTGCGTCGTGAGCGCGTTGGTCAGGGTCGACTTGCCGACACCGGGCGAGCCGGTGATCCCGATGACGCGCGCCCCGCCGGTCCGCGGGTGCAGGGCCCCGACCACCTCGCGCAGGCGACCGGGAGCACCGTCCTCGACCAGGGTGAGCAGGCGTGCCAGGGCGCGGCGTTCACCCCGCCCGAGCCGCTCCACGAGGTCTTCGACCGACTGCGCCACACCCGCTCCTGTGTCCCGGGGGGCGCAGGCTACTGACCCCGATCCGCTCTCAACCGACACGCACGATCAGGGCGTCACCCTGGCCACCGCCGCCGCAGAGGGCGCCGACGCCACGGCCGCCGCCGCGTCGGGTCAGCTCGTGGATGAGGGTGACCACGATGCGCGCACCCGAGCAGCCGATGGGGTGGCCGAGCGCGACCGCGCCCCCGTTGACGTTGACCCGGTCCTCGCCGACGCCGAGCTCGCGGGCCGAGGCCAGGGCGACCGACGCGAAGGCCTCGTTCATCTCGTAGAGGTCGAAGCCGGCCGGGTCGGCGTCGACCTTGGCCGCTGCGGCGCGGATGGCGCCGGCGGGCTGGTGCAGCAACGAGGGGTCCGGGCCCGCGACGGCGCCGTAGGCCTCGATGGTGGCCAGGACGGGCACGCCGAGCTGCTCGGCCTTCTCGCGCGAGGCGAGGACGAGCGCCGCACCACCGTCGGAGATCTGCGAGGCGTTCCCGGCGCTGATCGTGCCCTCCTTGTCGAAGGCGGGACGCAGCTTGCCGAGCGACTCGGCGGTCGTACCGGGCCGGATGCCCTCGTCCTCGGCGATGGTGATCGGGTCACCCTTGCGCTGGGGCACGTCGACGGGGACGACCTCCCCTTCGAACGCGCCCTCCTTCCAGGCAGCGGCGGCGCGCTCATGCGAGCGGGCGGCGAACTCGTCCTGGTCCTCACGCGTGATGCCGAGGTCCATCTTGGTCTGGTAGTTCTCGGTCGCGAGGCCCATGGCGCAGGCGTCGAAGGCGCAGGTCAGCCCGTCGTGCATCAGCACGTCGGTGATCGTGCCGTCGCCGAGGCGGTAGCCGTGGCGCGCCTTGTCGAGCACGTACGGGGCGTTGGTCATCGACTCCATCCCGCCGGCGACGGTGACATCCGCCTCGCCGAGGCGGATCAGGTCACGAGCGCGCGAGATCGCCGTCATCCCGGACAGACAGACCTTGTTGATGGTCTCGGCCGGCACGTTCATGCCGATGCCACCCTCGACCGCGGCCTGACGGGCCGTGATCTGCCCCTGGCCGGCCTGGAGGACGTGCCCCATGGCGACGTAGTCGACCTCACCGGCGTCCACGCCGGACCTGGCGAGCGCGCCGGCGATGGCGTGGCCACCGAGCTGCATCGCGGTGAGGGACGCGAGGCCCCCTCCGAACCTGCCGATGGGCGTACGGGCGTAACCGACGACGACGACCTCGGACACGGACCTCTCCTCCGCTCGGGTGAGCCACCATCGTAGGGCCGTCGGGCACCCACCTCACAAGCGAGGCCGGCCCCCGGGCCAGATCCAGGTGGAGCGGGTTGGGCACGGAGCACGCCACCGGGCACGATGGGCCGAACGCGACCGGCCCGCGGTCGCCGTCCCCTGAGGAGCGCGACGTGCCGGTGACCCGCATCGACCAGATCGCCATCGCGGTCGAGGACCTCGACGAGGCGCTCGCGCTGTACGAGCGCGCGTTCGGCCTGACCCCCGAGTACCGCGAGGCCGTTGAGTCCGACGGCGTGGAGGAGGCGATGCTCAACGTCGGTGGCGTCTACATCCAGCTGCTGCAGGCGACCCGGGACGACTCCCCGATCGCCAAGTACCTGGCCAAGAACGGCCCCGGGCTCCACCACCTCGGGTTCGGGGTCGACTCGGTCGCGGGCACCCTCGACCACCTCCGCGACGAAGGTGTGCGCCTGATCGACGAGGAGCCGCGTCCGGGCGGCGGCGGGCACACCGTGGCCTTCGTGCACCCCAAGGGGACGAACGGCGTGCTGGTCGAACTCGTCGAGGACGGACACTGAGGTCCGCACCAGCTCCTGACCGGTAGCCTCGCCCGGTCCGTCGTCGTCCAGGGCAGGAGCCGGAAACCGTGGGGTTCTCCGACCGCCTCCGTGGCTGGTTCAAGGGTGAGGGCAAACGCTCCTCGCCCTCGAAGGCCACGGCCCCGGCGTCCCGGGCGAGCACCAAGGAGCTCGAGGAGTTCGCCACGACCCGCTCGAGCGTCGAGGCCTTCCTCGAGCCCCGGACCGCGATCTACTCGATCACCCTGCTGCTGGTGGCCGACGACGGCGAGTACCTGCGGCGTCCCATCGGTGACGCCAAGCAGGCCCGCGAGCTCACCGGTCGCCTGAACCTGCCGCTCTACGACGCGGCCCGCGTGGGCTACCCGAAGCGGATGCGGGACTACGACACCGGCAAGCGACCCAATCGTCTGCGCGTCGAGGACATGCCGCCGTGGCCGGGCGACGACGTTGGCTCGGACGGTCCACCGCCGCCACCGGTCCCCCCGGCGGGGACCGACGAGTGAGCGGCGAGGTCCGCGCCGTCGTCCACGCAGCCACACCGGGGGACGGTGGCCCTGGACACCTGCGTGCCGTCGGTCGACCGGCCCCTGTCGCCGGCCACGGCCAGGCCGTGGTGGAGGTCCACGCCGCGCTGCTGCGCCCCGGTGCGGCGCCTCCGCTGGTGGACGGCACGGTGGTCGGCACCGCTGCGGCCGGTGTGGTCGCCGCCGTGGGCACGGGCGTCGGCGGCTTGCAGGTCGGGGACGCGGTCACGTTGCCCGCCCTGGTGACGTGCGGGACATGCGGCGTGTGTCGGGCAGGCCGCGCGAACCTGTGCCCCGCCCGTCAGCGACCCGGCATCGACGTGGACGGCTGGCTCGCCGAGCGCGTGGTCGTGCCTGCCGGCCTGCTGGTCTCCGCGGCGGCCACCGTCCCGGCTGCCCTCGCGGCGTCGGTCCCGGGGATCGTCGCCGACGCCTACCACGCGTTGAAGCGAGCCGGTGTCGGCCCGGACGTGTCGGTCGCCGTGGTGGGGGCCGATGCCCTCGGGCTGCACGTGACCCAGCTCGCCGCGCTCGCCGGCGGCGTGGTCACCACCCTCGACGACCGCCCTGCGGCACGCGAGCGGGCAGCGGACCTCGGTGCCGACGAGGTTCTCACCGTCGGCGATCGTGCCCTGACCGACGTGCTCGTCGAGCCGGTGGACCGCCTGTTCGTCCGTGGCCCGCAGCCCCTGACGGCGGCCGCAGCGGCCCGCGTCCTCGCCCCAGGTGGCCGGCTCGTGGTCCTCGACAGCGACGACGTCGCCGGCGATGTCCCCATGCCGACCGACCTGTTGGTGCGCCGTGAGCTCGACGTGGTCGGTGCCACCGGGTCGACCCCCGAGGACGTCGTCGAACTGCTCGACCTCGCCGCCGAGGGGCGCCTGATCCTCCACACGGCCGTGGGGGGACGGTTCACGGTCTCCGAGCTCGGTGACGCCGAGGCCGCGCTCGGGAGCGACGAGGACGGCCTGTTGGTGGTGGTCGACCCACGCTGACGCGGGCAGCTCGGCCCTGCGTTGCCGGTGGTCCTACGACGCCGGTTCGAGGGCGACGACCGGTTCGCCGTCCTCGATGCGGATACGCCAGCGGTCCTGGCCCTCGCCGCGGGTGACCAGCACCGGCGTCCCGTCCTCGTCGAACTCCCAGCTGGCGAGCTGGGTGCCGAGCGGCAGATCGGGCACCGCGTACGTCGCCTGGTCGTCGGACGGGTTGGTGCCGTGGTCGTGGTCGAACCAGCCGACGGTCCGCAGGCGCGTCCCGTCATGGTCCCACTCGAGCCACGCGAGGCCCGACCCGTCCGGCGCCCACACCGGCAGCGGCGGGACGTCGGCGACCTGCGCCAGGTCGGGGGAGACCTGGAGGCGGGACGGGAACCAGTAGAGGTCGGTCGGATCCCCGTCCGCGACGGTCACGTACCGCAGCTCGTACCGCTCCTCGACGCGGGTCAGGGCCAGCACGGTGACCGGGTCGTCCGGCTCACGCCCGGGACGGACCTCGGCCTGCAGCAGCTCGGCCTCGTCGGTGGAGGCGATGACGGCACGCGAACCGTCGGGTGCGACGAGCAGGACGTCGTCACCGACGATCGAGGCGATCGGCGTGGGCGCCGCGGTACCGGTGTCGCCGCTCTCCGGAGCCCGCGCGCCATCGGCACGATCGGCGCTCGGGACCGCGCAGGACGCCGACAGCAGCGCGGTCAGCCCGAGGGCGCACGTGAGGGCGAGCGTTCGATCGAGCGCGCCCGTGGCGCGTGACTGCGGTGCCTGCAACGTGGTGTGATCCCCGGGGTGCTGGTCGGTCAGCGGACGGTGACGTGCACCGTCACCCGCATAGACGTGCGAACGGCCCGTCGAGTTGCACGCGGACGCGCAGCGCACGCGAGGTCCCCGGGACGCTCGCTGGGCGAGCGGGGCGGCCCCGGGCCGCCCCGCAGCGTGCCTCAGTCCTCGGTGATGTCGATGCCCGAGATGACCACCTCGTCGTTGGGCCGGTCGCGACCGTCGGTGGGCGTCGTGGCGATCTGGTCGACCACGTCGAGGCCGTCGGTGGTCTTGCCGAAGACGCTGTACGACGGCGGCAGACCCACGTCCTGGTGGCAGATGAAGAACTGGGAACCGTTGGTGTTGGGGCCCGCGTTCGCCATCGCCAGGGTGCCCATCTTGTAGCCACGGCTCCTGGCGCTCTCGAGCTCGTCGGCGAACTTGTAGCCCGGCCCGCCGGTGCCGGTGCCCGTCGGGTCACCGCCCTGGATCATGAAGTCGCGGATGACGCGGTGGAAGATCACCCCGTCGTAGAACCCCTCCCGTGCGAGGAAGACGAAGTTGTTCACCGTCTGCGGCGCCTCGTCGGCGAACAGCTTGGCGGTGACGTCGCCACGGTTGGTGTGGATCGTCGCGGTGTAGGTCTTGTCGGTGTCGATCGTCAGCTCGGGCGGTGAGCTCCACTGCTTGGCCACGTGCACGTTCCTCAGGTCGGGATCATCGGGGTGTGGGGTCGTCAGCCTCGGAGCCTAATGGGGGCCGACGACGCGTTCGTCCGGGGTCCGACCCCTGTCGGTCGGCCGAGTCGAGGGCGGGTTCGACCACGAGGGCAGCGAGGGCAGCGTGTGACGGTCCGAGGGCCGCTGGCGTCCACCCTGGCCGAGGTCAGTTCGCCTCGATGGTGACCGAGGTGATGACCACCGGGTCGATCGCGGTGTCCCCCTCGGCTGGACCGAGGGCGATCGCCTGGACCACGTCGATCCCGTCGAGCACGCGTCCGAACAGGGTGTAGGCGGGCGGCAGCGGGACACCGTCATCGGGCTCGACGATGAAGAACTGCGAGCCGTTGGTGTCCGGACCGGCGTTGGCCATCGCCAGCGCGCCCTGCGGGTAGCCGCCCTCCTCGGACACGAGCTGGACGGCCGCGTCCAGCTCGTCGTCGATCGTGTAGCCCGGGTACGCGGGGCCGTCGCCCGCGGGCGAGCAGTCCTCGCGCCCGCAGCCGGTCCCGGCGGGGTCGCCACCCTGGATCACGAAACCCTCGACCACGCGGTGGAAGATCACGCCGTCGTAGTAGCCGTCCTCGGCGAGGAACACGAAGTTGTTCACCGTCTCCGGGGCAGCCTCGGCATCGAGCTCCAGGACGATGTCGCCGCAGGTGGTCGCCAGGGTCGCCGTGTAGGTGGTGACGCCCTCCTCGATCACGGTGTCCGGGGCCTCGTCGTAGAGCGTGCTGGTCACCTCGGGGACGTCGCCCGGGGTCGGCGGGCAGGCGCCCTCGGGACGCTCGCCGGCGGCGAGGTCGCCAGGGGCTTCGTCGAGGGGTTCTGGATCCTCGGCCGCACCCGGCTCGTCGTCCACGACCGGGCTACCGCCTGGGTCGATCACGCTGACGAGGGCTGCCCCGACCAGCGCCAGGACCATGAGCCCGACCAGCACGAACACCAGGACGCGCGAACGGCCGCGCCGCTTGGCCAGCACGTCCTGCTGCCGCTTCTGGCGCGCTCGTTCCAGCTGCTTCTCGTGGGTGCTCTTGGCCACGCTGATCCGCCTCCGCGTCGTGCCGAGAGGCTAGCGGCGCCTCACGGACGGCCGCGCCGCACGGCGAGCCGCCAGCAGTGCTGGTGCCAATGGCGCCGGAGGTCGACCTGCTCGCACGGCCACACGACCACGTGGCCGGCGCCCGGGGGGATCGGGTTGCCGCACCCCGGGCACAGGTACTCCTTGTCGGCACGGAAGCCGGGGACCCGGTCGACCTCGTAGCCGTCGAGTTGCGGGAGGTCGAGACCGCTCACTCCTCGGTCCCCGACGAGGGGGCCGCACGATGGTGACGCGAGGTGCCGACGCCGGCCAGCACGATCAGAACGCCGAACCCGTCGTCGGTCCCCGTCCAGTGCTCGCGCACCACGTCGTAGCCTGCGGCGGTGATCAGGCGCCGCACGGCGATGAGCACCGCGAGCAGGTCGTCGATGCCACCGACGTACGGCACCACGTCGGGCAGGAGGTCGACCGGGGAGGCGACGTACGCCGCGGCCGCGGCAGCGACGGCCTTGGCGTGCCACGGCACCCGCTTGTCGCGGCTCAGCGACCGCAGCAGCCGTCCGAGGTCCGGCAGCAGGCCGACCGCCTCGCGCCACAGCGGCCGCGGGCCGGCGGGGACCTCCTCGTCGGCCGCGTCCGGGACCTGCTGATCAGTAGACGTAGAACCCCCGCCCGACCTTGCGTCCGAGGAACCCGGCGTCGACCATGTGCCGCAGGAGCCCGGCCGGCTCGTAGGACGGCTGACGGAACTCCTGCTTGAGGCGCTCGATGATGGCCAGGGTCACGTCGAGGCCGACCACGTCCATGAGCTGGAACGGCCCCATCGGGTACCCGGCGCCGAGCTTCATCGCCGTGTCGATCTCCTCGGCGGTCGCGTAGTGCGACTCGAGCATCTTCACGGCGTCGTTGAGGTAGGGGAACAGCAGGGTGTTGACGATGAACCCGGCCCGGTCGCCGCACAGCACGCCGACCTTGCCGACCTTGTCCACGAAGGCGCGGGACTGCTCGACGACCTGCTCGTCGGTGCGGACCGTCGGCACGACCTCGACCAGCTTCATGATGGCGGCAGGGTTGAAGAAGTGCAGGCCGATCACCCGGTCGGGGCGGTCGGTGACCATCGCGCACTCGATGATCGGCAGCGAGGAGGTCGTCGTGGACAGGACCGCGTCGGGCTTGAGCACCGGGGCGAGCTCGGCGAACAGCTCGCGCTTGACATCGAGGTCCTCGGCGACCGCCTCGATGACCACGTCCGAGGGCGCGAGATCCTCGAGGTCGGCCGTCGGCTTGATGCGCTGGAGGGTGGCGACCATCTCCCCCTCGGACACGCGCCCCTTGTCGACCATGCGCTGGAGGGACTTGGCGACCTTGGCGGCCACCGCCTCGGCCTTCTCCTTGGAGCGGCCCCGCACGACCACCTCGTAGCCGGCCTTGGCGCAGACCTCGACGATGCCGGAGGCCATCGTGCCGGTCCCGAGCACCCCGACGGTGGTCCAGGCGGCGATGCTGTCCGGGTCGGCGGGCGCCCGGGCGGAGTCGTCGGGCACCACGCGCGAGCTGCCGGGCTCCTCGTAGGCGTAGAACCCGCGGCCCGACTTGCGGCCGGTGAACCCGGCGGCGGCGAGCTGGCTGAGGATCGGCCGCGGGGCGAAACGCGTGTCCTGGAACTGCGAGTGGATGGCCTCCATGATGCCGACGAAGGTGTCGATCCCGACGAGGTCGGTCAGGGCGAGCGGCCCCATCGGCAGGCCCGCGCCGAAGCGCATCGCCGCGTCGACGTCCTCCTTGGTCGCGTACCCCGAGTCGACCATCCAGACGGCCTGGTTGAGGTAGGGGAACAGCAGCTGGTTGGCGATGAAGCCGCGGCGGTCCCCGACGACGACGGGAGCCTTGCCGATGGTCTCGGCGAACCTCTTGGCGACGTCGACCACGTTCTCGTCGGTGACCACGGTGCGGACCAGTTCGATGAGCTTCATCACCGGCGCTGGGTTGAAGAAGTGGAAGCCGAGGACCCGGTTGGGGCGCCGGGTGTGGACCGCGATGTCCATCACGGGCAGGGACGAGGTGTTGGTCGCCAGGATGGCGTCGTCGCGGACGACCTCGTCGAGGCGCCGGAACGCCTCCTGCTTCAAGGTCAGGACCTCGGGGACGGCCTCGACGATCAGGTCGCAGTCCCCGAGCACACTCCAATCGGCCGAACCCTGGATGCGCTCGGCGATGGCGTCGCGCTCGGCCTGCTCGAGCTTGCCGCGCGACACCTGGCGGTCGAGCGAGCTGGCGATCCGGGCCGAGCCGCGCTCGACGGCACCGGCGTCGACCTCGACGAACGCCACCGGGAGCCCGTTGCGGGCCACGATCTCGGCGATGCCGGAACCCATCGTTCCGCAGCCGACGATGCCGACCTTGCCGACCTCGGTGACGATCTCGCTCACGGTGGTCCCTCCCAGGCACCCGTCACCGGGCGCGTTCGTGTCCCTCGCCGCGCGGCGTCGGCGCGGTGGCGGACCAGCCTAGGGAGGGCCCGTGGCCGGCGACGAACCGAGGTCAGCGGCCGACGTCGTGGACGGTGGTGCCGGCACGCCACGTGCGCTGCACCGCCACCTCACCGAGGGCAGCGGCGGGCACCCGCGTGACGTCGACGTCGGTCAGCACCAGATCGGCACGCTGCCCGACCGCGATGGTGCCGGTGTCCAACTCCTCGCCGGCCTGGAACGCGACCCCGGCGGTGTAGGCCTGCAGGGCGTCGTCGCGGGTGATGCGTTCCTCGGGGTGCAGCACCCCGGCGTCCGGCGCGCCCGGGACCTGCCGCGTCACGGCGACCTGGATGCCCTGCAGCGGGAGGTGGGACGACACCGGCCAGTCGCTGCCGAAGGAGATGTGCGCCCCGCCGCGCAGCAGCGAGCCGATCGGGTACTGCCACCCGCTGCGCTCGGGGCCGAGACGCGGCGCCGTGAGGTCGACCATGATCTCGTTCGGTTGTGCCCACAGGGGTTCGAAGTTGGCCACGGCGCCGAGGGCGCGGAAGCGGGCCCGGTCGCTCGGGTGGACGAGGTGGGTGTGGGCGACGACCGGTCGACGGTCCCGGTGGCCGTTGACGACGGCGACGTGCTCGAAGGCGTCGAGGGCGTCCCGGACCGCGCGGTCCCCGATGGCGTGCAGGTGGAGCTGGAAACCCGCCGCGTCGAAGGCCGCGCAGGCCCGCGCGAGCTCGCCGGGTTCCCAGTTGGCGATGCCGTGACCGCCGCCGCTGGTCGGATCGTGGGCGAGGGCGCAGTACGGCTCGAGCAGCGCGCCCGTCCCACCCTCGATGACGCCGTCGACGAACAGCTTGACGGTGGACAGGGTCAGGCGTCCGCCGGGCACCCCGTCGGCAGCGCGCCGGGCCGTGGCGGCGGTGACGTCCCGGCGGGCGTCACGGAACGCCTCGAGCTGGTCCCGCCAGCGCTCCACCTCGACCTTGGGCGCGACGTCGAGGTCGGCCGTCAGATCGCCGGCGTCGGCGACCCGCGCGAACGCGGGCAGCATCGGCAGGGTGATCCAGGCGTCCTGCCCCCACACGAGGCCGGCGGAGGTCATGCGGTCGAGGCCGACCTGCAGCCCCCTGGCCTGCTTCTCGATCCCCCGGGCAGGCAGGTGGTCGTCGAGGAGGTGCTCGGCCTCCTCGAGGAGGGTGCCGACGGGCTCGCCGTCCCGGTCGCGCACGATCGTCCCGCGCGGGGGATCCGCCGTCGCCGCCGTGATACCGGCCACGCGCAGCGCGGCGCTGTTGCACCACACCATGTGGTGGTCCGAGGACCACAGGGCGACCGGGCGGTCCCCGACGACCCCGTCGAGGACGCTCGCGCGTCCGGTCCCACCGGGCAGGATCTCGGGCGGGTACCCCCACCCGACGACCCACGCCTCGGCCGGGTGCTCGTCGGCGAACGACGCGACCCGGCGCAGTACCTCGCCGACGTCGGCGCTGTCGACCAGGTCGCAGTCCAGGGTCTCGGCGCCCCCGTTCAGCGGGTGGATGTGCCCGTCGCGGAACGCCGGCAGCAGCGTGCCGTCCGCCACCGGGACGACCTCGGTCCGCGCGTCACGCCGATCCCAGGCTTCGGTGCCGAGCGCGACGATGCGGCCGTCCACGACGGCGACGGCATCGGTCCGTTCGCCCGTCCCGGTCCAGATGCTGCCCCGGTCGGGGTCCTCCTGGACGACGAGGAGGTCGGCGCTCACGGGGCGGTGGCCACCGCGCGGCGGCGCTCCGCCATGCCGGTGGTCAGCTCGAGCACGACGCGGTTGGCCAGCGCCGCGGTGATGTCCATCGGCTGGTCGTAGTGCGGGGCGACCTCGACCACGTCCGCCCCGACCACCTCGAGGTCGCGTCCGAGGCGGCGCACCGTGTCGAGCAGCTGCCGCGAGGTCAGGCCGCCGGGTTCGGGGGTGCCGGTTCCGGGCGCCATACCCGGATCGACCACGTCCACGTCGACCGACACGAACACACCGACCGCCGGCTCTTCGCCGTTCGGCCCGGGCCCCGCCGCGTGGGCGACGGCCTCGTCGACGACGCGTTCGAGCCCGCGCTGGACGACCTCTTCCATGGTGAAGCTGCGCATGTGCTGCTCGCGCATCCAGGCGACCGTCTCGGGCGGCGGCCAGTAGCCCCGCAGGCCGATCTGCACGAACCGGTGGCCGGGCACGGCGCCGGATTCGATCAGGCGCCGCATCGGCGTGCCGTGCCCGTGCAGCTGGCCCCACTGGTCCTCGCCGGTGTCGGCGTGCGCATCGAAGTGCACCAGCGCGATGCGACCGAACCCGTGGTGACGCGCCACGCCTGAGGCGTCCGGGAAGGTGATGGTGTGATCGCCACCGAGCACGATCGGGATGCCACCGCGCGACGCGACGGTGTGGACGTAGCGTTCGATGCTGGTCAGCGAGGGGGCGATGTAGCCGCCGACGATCGCGGCATCGCCGGCGTCGACGACCGGCAGGTCCACGAGTGGGTCGACCCCCGCCGTCAGGTGCGGGCGGCTGCCGTCCGGCGGCAGGTAGTCGGCCTCACGGATCGCCTTCGGTCCGAACCGAGCCCCGGGGCGGTGCGACGCACCCCAGTCGAACGGTGCCCCGAGGATGACCACCTCGCCGGGCTCGACCTGGTCGACACGGCGGTGCGGCACGCCGCAGAACGAGCCCCGCGCCCCGAACGATTCCCCCGTGCCGGGGGCGAAGGGTTCGTCGAACCCGTGGGTCGCGGCGTCGTCGGGGGTGGGCAGGTCCGGCAGGTCGTGATCGGTCACACGTCGTCCTCGCCGGCGCCGTAGGGGAACCACCAGTCCTTGCGGTCCTGGCTGAAGTCCCAGTGCACGTGCTTGGTCTCGAGGAAGGTCTCGAGCCCCTCGGGGCCGAGCTCGCGGCCACCGCCGGTCATCTTCATGCCGCCGAACGGTCCGGCGTAGTTGTCGGTCAGCGGGTCGTTGATCCAGACCGTGCCGACCTTGACCCCCTCGTAGAACCGCTTGATCGCGAGTGGGTCGGAGGACCGCAGGGTCGCGCCGAGGCCCATCGTCGACGCGTTCACGCGCCCGATCACCTCGTCGAGCCGGTCGTAGGTCGAGATCGGGATGGTCGGACCGAAGGTCTCCTCGGTCGCGATGACCATGTCGTCGTCGACGTCGACGAGCACCGTCGGTTCGAAGAACCAGCCCGGACGGTCCGGCCGACCGCCGCCGGTGACCACGCGCGCGCCGCGGCTGACCGCATCCTCGACGTGGGCGGTGACCTTGTCGCGGAACCGGTCCGCTGCCATCGGCCCGAGGTCGGTCCCGGCGTCCAGCCCGTGACCGAGACGGAGGTCGGCCACCTTGGCGGTGACCGCTTCCGCGAACCCGTCGCGCATCCCCGCCGGCACCAGCACCCGCTCGGCGGACGTGCACACCTGGCCGGCGTTGAGCAACGCCGCGTACGCCAGCGCGTCGGCGGCCGTCTCGAGATCGGCATCGGGCCCGACCACGAACGCATCCTTGCCGCCGAGCTCGAGGTGCAGGTGCTTCATCATCGGCGCGGCCACGGACGCGATGCGCTGCCCGGTCGCGACCGAGCCGGTCATCGCGATGACCCGCACGTCGGGGTGGGCGACCAGGGCCTCGCCGGCCTCGGCGCCCGTCCCGGTGACCACGTTGATGACGCCGGGCGGGAAGTGGTCGAAGCAGCTCTCGATCCAGCGGAGGGTGACCAGGGAGGTCAGCTCGGACGGCTTGATCACCACGGTGTTGCCGGCAGCCAGCGCCGGCGCGAGCTTCCAGGCGAGCAGCAGCAGGGGGTAGTTCCAGGGCACGATCGCGCCGACGACCCCGTACGGCTCCTTGAGCACCATGTTCAGCTGCGATCGCGGCTCACCCGACGGGATGACCCGTCCGCTGCCGTTGCGGCCGAGCTCGGCGTAGTACCGCAGCGAGGTCAGGGCCCACTCGGCCTCCTCCTCCTGCTCGGGTCGTGCCTTGCCCTGCTCGCGGGTCAGCAGCTCCACGAGCTCGTCGTGCTGCTCGGTGCTGCGCGCCACGGCCTCGTGCAGCAGCTCGGCTCGGTCGTTGGCGGCCGTGTAGCGCCAGCCGTCCGACGCATCGCGAGCAGCCGCGACCGCCCGCTCGACGTCCGCCGCTCCGCCGGCGGGCACGCGTCCGATGACCTCTTCGGTGGCCGGATCCTCGCTGTCGATCCACCCACCCGTGGCTGCCGCGTCGATGCGCTGGTTCGCGATCCACATCAGCGTGCCGTCGGGAAGGAGAACTGGGGCCGGTCGGCGACCTGGCGCTGAACTCGTCCCGTCGCCGGGTCGAAGACGTCGCCGACCCGCGTGGCACCCGGGGACCCGGGTGCCACGTCGGTGTCGACATCGGTCGGCTTCCCGCCGATCCAGTGCCCGAGGAGTTCCACCTCAGCCCTGCGCACGGGTGAACAGGTCGGTGTAGAGGATCTCGGCGTCGCCGGTGCTCTCGAGGAAGTACAGGTTCTCGCGCACGTCGTCGTCGGGAAAGATCGCCGGGTCGCCGGTGATCTCCTCGTCGATGAACTCCATCGCGGCAGCGTTCGGCGAGGCGTAGTAGGTCCAGTTGGTCAGCTGGGCGCCGTTCTCGGCGTCGAGGATGAAGTCGATGAACGTGTGCGCCGTGCACGGGCTGTCCGAGTCGGCCAGGATCGCCATGTTGTCGGTCCAGATCGTCGCCCCCTCGTCGGGGATCAGGTAGGCGTACCGGTCCGGGTCGTCCGCGCTGCCGAAGTTGTCCAGGAAGTTGCCGCTGTAGCCCTGGGCGACCACGGTCTCGCCGGTCATCAGCAGCTCGGTGAACTGGTCGGAGGTGTAGGTGACCGTCCACGCGCCGGCCTGGTCGATCAGATCGGCTGCTTCCTCGAGCTCCGCCTCGTCCTGGGTGTTGGGGTCGTAGCCGAGGTAGTACAGCGCCGCGGCCATCCCTTCACGCGGGTCGTCGAGGATCGAGATGCGTCCGGGCAGCTCCCCCGCCATGTCCGGGTCGAACAGCCACCCCCAGGTGGGCTCCGGATCCGGGCCCGTCGCCTCGGTGTCGACGCCGATGCCCGTCGTGCCCCACTGGAAGGGCATGGAGTGCACGAGGCCCGGGTCGTAGGGCGGGTCGACGAACTCGTCGGCCACGTTCGCCATGTTCGGGATCGCGTCGTGGTCCAGGGCGAGGATCAGCCCCTCCTCGATCATGATCTCGACCATGTAGTCCGAGGGGACGATGACGTCGTAGTCGGCCCCGCCGGCACGGATCTGGGCGATCAGGGCCTCGTTGGAGGTGTAGTTGTCCTCGGTGGCGTTGACCCCGTACTCCTCGCTGAACGCGCTGAGCAGGTCCGGGTCCATGTACTCCGACCAGTTGTAGAGCAGCAGGTCGCCGTCGGTCTCGCCGACCTCGCAGCTGACGGTGTCGGCAGCCACGCCGCCGTCGTCCACGCCATCGTCTGCCGCCGTGTCGTCGCCCGCGTCGTCAGCGGTGGCGCCGGCGTCGACGTCCTCACCGACCTCGCGCCCACAGGCGGACAGCACCATCGCGCCCACCAGCAGCGCGCTCACCCATCGCAGCCTCATCGTGATCATCCCTTCGCTTCGTCGGTCGTCGGTCGTCGGTCGCCGGTCGCGCGGCCGGTTCATCGGTTCACCCGCTGCCCTCGCGCCGGCGTGACACCGCCAACGACATGAGCACCAGCAGGATCGATCCCCCGAGCATCAGCACCGAGACGGCGTTGATCAGCGGTGTCACGCCGCGGCGGAGCGCCCCGAAGACGTACACCGGCAACGTCGTCGAACCCGCACCGCTGACGAACTCGGCGATCACCACGTCGTCGAGTGACAGCGTCAGCGCCAGCAGTGCGCCGCCTGCCACCCCCGGTGCGATCAGCGGCAGGGTCACCCGGCGGAACGCCTGCCAGCGGCTCGCGTACAGGTCGGCTGCGGCCTCCTCCAGGGCTCCGTCCAGGCCGGACAGGCGCGCCCGGACCACCAGGGCCACGAAGGAGATGTTGAACGCCACGTGCGCCAGCGTGATGGTGCCGATCCCCCGGCTGAGCTGCGCCCCCGTGGCGAGGAAGATCAGGTCGAAGGCCTGCACGAAGAACAGCAGCAGCATCACGGCCATCGTGATGTCGGGGATGATCACCGGCAGGTACAGCAGCCCGTCGAAGGCGCGTTGGCTGCGGTAGCGGTAGCGCTCCATCGACAGCGCGGCGGCGGTGCCGAGGACGGTCGCGATCACGGTCGAGATCACGGCGACCAGCACCGACGTCCACAGGGCATCCATCACCCGGGTGTTGGCGAACATCTCGCCGTACCAGCGGGTCGAGAAGCCACCCCAGATACCGACGCGCTGGTTGTCGTTGAAGGAGTAGACGACCAGGACCAGGATCGGCAGGTAGAGGAAGGCGAACACCAGCCAGGCGTTGCCGGCCAGCAGCCGGTCGGCGCTGCGCTTCGGCCGCACGAGCGAGTCGTCGGCGACGTCGTCGGCCGCCGCTCCAGGGGCCTCGAGCACGCTCATGATCCCTCCTCCGAGACCGCCTCCGGTGCCATCAACCCCACCAGGGGGCCTGCGGCGCCGCTCCGATGCCCTCTCACAGGCTCTTGCCTCCGGTGCGGAAGTAGGTCATCGCCGCGACCAGCATCACGACCAGGATCGCCACCGACAGCGCGGAGCCGAACGGCCAGTCGCTGGCGGTGCCGATGAACTGCCGCGCGATGTAGCTGCCGAGCATCGTCGAGCCGCGACCGCCGAGGATCTCGGGGGTGACGTAGGCACCGAACGACGGGATGAACACCAGGATCGATCCGGCGATCACCCCGGGACGGGTCAGCGGCCAGGTGACCTTCCAGAACGCCTTCCACCCGGACGCGTACAGATCCCGTGCCGCCTCGACCAGCGAGTGGTCGAGGCGCTCGATCGAGGCGTACAGCGGCAGCACCATGAACGGCAGGTAGCCGTAGACCAGCCCGATCATCACCGCCCAGGGGGTGAACAGCAGCTGAGCGTTCTCGAACCCGAGCCACTGCAGCGTCCGCGTGAAGGGCCCGTCGCTGGACAGCAGGAACCGCCACGCGTAGGTCCGCACCAGGAGGTTGGACCAGAACGGGATCATCACCAGGACCAGCAGCAGGGCGCGGGTGCGCGCCGGCCGCGTCGCCAGGTAGTACGCGAACGGGTAGGACACCACCAGGCAGATCAGGGTGGTCAGCGCCGCGATCCACAGCGACCGCCACGCGATCCCGAGCACCAGGTCGTCGGTCAACCGGGAGTACGAGCCGAGGTTCCAGCCCCCGAGGATCGTGGCGCCGCGGACCGACCGCGTCGCGAACGAGTAGATGATGACGATCAACAGGGGCAGCGCGAAGAACAGCACCAGGTAGGCGTAGCTCGGCAGCCCGATGAGGAACCCGCGGCGTGACTCGGCCCGCTCGGCGTCGCGCTCCAGGCCAGGGCCAGGTGGCGGCACCGGACCCACGAGGTCGGGTTCGACCTCCGGGGGTGGCATCGTGGTGGACACGCGCGCCCCTCAGTCCTCGAGCACGGTGGCGCTGCTCGGCGCCCACCGCACCCGAACGCGATCCCCGACGTCGAAGTGCTCGATGCCCGGCGCGTTGCCCTGACGGATCCGGATCCTGGTCGGCGGATCGCCGCTGTCCCCGGTGACCTCGTAGAGGATCGCGTTGCCGAGGAAGCTCAGCATGGTCACCTCACCGTGCAGCGCGTCGAGGGACAGGTCGCGTTCGCTGTCGGCACGGCGCAGGCCCACGTGCTCGGGACGGATGGCGACCGTGAGCTCGGTCCCCGCGGGCACCTCGTGGGCCACCCGGATCGTGGTCCCGTCCGGGAGGCGCGCGTGCTCCTCGTCCACCGCCGTCGCGCGCAGCAGGTTGGTGTCACCGATGAAGTCGGCCACGAACCGCGTCCGCGGACGGGCGTAGATCTCCTCGGGGGTCCCGACCTGCAGGAGCTTGCCACCGTCCATGACCGCGATGCGGTCCGACATCGTCAGCGCCTCCTCCTGGTCGTGGGTGACGTAGACGAAGGTGATGCCGACCCGCTCCTGGAGCTGCTTGAGCTCGACCTGCATGGCCTGGCGGAGCTTGAGGTCCAGTGCCCCGAGGGGCTCGTCCAGCAACAGGACCTTGGGGTGGTTGACGAGGGCTCGTGCCAGAGCGACGCGCTGCTGCTGGCCACCCGACAGCTGCTTGGGCTTGCGGGTCTCGCGGCCCTGCAGCTGCACCAGCTCGATCACCTCGGCGACGCGCCGCTTGGCCTCCGCCCCCTCGACCTTCTTCATCTGCAGCCCGAAGGCGATGTTGTCCTCGACCGTCATGTGCGGGAACAGCGCGTAGGACTGGAACACGGTGTTGACCGGCCGGCGGTTCGGCGGCTCGAGGCCGACCTCGTCGCCGAAGATCCGGACGCTGCCCGCCGTCGGGTACTCGAAGCCGGCGATCATGCGCAGCGTGGTCGTCTTGCCGCACCCCGACGGGCCGAGCAGCGAGAAGAACTCCCCGTCACGGATGCGCAGATCGATGTCGTCGACCGCGACGACCGGGTCGGCCCCCTTCACGCCGGGGAAGCGCTTGGTGATGCCCTGCAGGGTCACGGCTGCGGGCTCCGCCGACGAGGCAGCGTCCGCCCCGGTCCGCTCACCGGTCGCGACGTTCACGTCGGTCACCTGCGTCCTCCTCGGTCAGGTGGTGCGGTCGAACTCACGAGTCGAACCCGATCCCCGCCGCGTCCAGGACACGCAGCCACGGACCCCGACGACCGTCGCGCCGGTCGGCCCGCGCCAGTGCCCGGCGGGTCAGCGTCACACCCACCCAGCGCAGCGGTTCGGGGGGGAACGGGAACGGCGCCGTCGAGGTGAAACGTAGGTCGAGCAGCGGCGAGCTGGGGTCGAGCAGGCGATCGGTCAGCACGTGTCCGGCGAACCGGGTCGCGGCGACGCCGAGGCCGGTGTAGCCGAGGGCGTAGACGACCCGACCGCCGAGGACGTCACCGAAGACCGCCGTGAAGCGGGTCGTGGTCGCGATGGGGCCACCCCACCAGCGCTCGAACGGCACGTCGTCGAGCTGCGGGAAGGTGGCGCGGAAGTGGGCGGCCAGGCGGTCGTAGGTGGCCCGCCGGTGGTCGTCGCGGGTCCCGACCCCGTTGCCGAAGCGGTAGATCGCGTCGTAGCCGCCCCACAGGATGCGGTCGTCGGGCGTCAGCCGGTAGTAGTGGAACTGGTTGCCGGCGTCGGCGACCCCCTGCCGGCCCTCCCAGCCGACGCGGGCGCGCTGCTCGGCGGTGAGCGGCGCCGTGACCAGCACGTAGTCGTGGACGGGGACGAAGTGCCGTGCGGTCCGTGGCAGCACCCGGTGGCTGTAGGCGTTGGTGGCCAGGACCGCGCGGTCGGCCCGTACGGTGCCGTCGGGCGTGCGTACCCGGACCCCGGTGGCGTCCTCGGCGACCTCGGTGACGGGTGTCCCCTCGTGGACGGGCACGCCACGACGGTCGAGCTCGGCCGCCAGCCCACGGACGAGCCGTCCGGGGTCGACGGTGGCGCCCGCCTCGGGACGGTGCAGTGCACCGACGTAGGTGGGCGAGTCCACCAGCGCCCGCGCCCCGGCACGGTCGAGCAGCTCGACCTTCTCGCCGGCGGCCTCGTGGGCGTCCACGGCGCCCGCGAGTTCGTCGAGCTGCCAGCCCTCGGTCGCCACGTCGAGGACCCCGGCCTCGTGCAGGTCACAGTCGATGGCGAACCGGTCGACGTCCTCGATCAGCCCACGGAGGTTGGCCGCCCCGAGGCGGGTGAGCTCGTCGACCTCGTCCGGGAAGTGGGCGAGACCGTTGTGCAGCCCGTGGGTCAGCGAGGGCTCGACGAACCCGCCGTTGCGCCCCGATGCCCCGTGGCCGACGGTCGCGGCCTCGAGCACGACCACGTCCAGAGCTGGGTCGCGTTCGGTGAGCTGCAGCGCGGTCCACAGGCCCGTGAAACCCGCGCCGATCACCACCACGTCGGCACGGCGGTCGCCGGCCAGGCCTGGGCGCGGCGGTCCGGCGCCGTCCTGCCACAGGCTGAGGCCGCGCGTCGGGTGGGTGCCGCGGAGGTCCACGGTCACCGCGTCACCACCGGGACGGCCGGCCGGGCCACCGCGTCCGCGAGGCTCTGGACCAGTCGGTCGACCTGGGCGTCGGTGATCACCAGGGGCGGCGAGAACGCGATGGTGCCGGCGCCGATCGGGCGTGCGATGACCCCTGCTGCGAGCATGTGCTCGCGCACCTGCGGGGCGTCGACGCCGGGGCCGAGGCCGACGGCGCGGACCGCCCCGTCGCCGCGAACCTCGACGATGCGCTCCCCGTCGATCAGCCTGGACAGCCCGTCGGCCAGGCGCCGGCCCACGTGGACAGCACGGTCGAGCAGCCCCTCGTCCTCGAGGACGTCGAGGTTGACGAGGGCGGCCGCCGATGCCGCGGGGTGCCCCGAGTAGGTGTGTCCCGTCCGCAGGACCGCGTCCGGGTCGGCGGCGAAGGGGGCGAGGACCCGCGGTGTCACCAGGACGCCGCCGAGGGGCTGGTAGCCCGAGGTGACCGCCTTGGCGAACACCGTCAGGTCCGGGGTCACCCCGTACCGGTCCGCCCCCCACCAGTGACCCAGGCGGCCGAAGCCGGTGATGACCTCGTCGAGGATCAGCAGGGCCCCGTGCTGATCGCACAGGGCACGCAGGCCCGCGAGCTCCCCCGGTTCGGGCGGGTACACGCCGCCGGCCCCGATGACGGGCTCGGCGATGACAGCGGCGACGCGGCCGGGGTTGGCGGCGAACGCGGCCGCCGCTGCTTCGAGGTCGCCCCGTGGCACCTGGCACACGTCGGGCAGCAACGGCCCGAAGCCCGCCTGGTTGAGTGGCAGGCCGGTCAGCGTCGTGCCCGCGTAGGCCACCCCGTGGTAGCTCGGGCGTCGGCTGATGACCACGGTACGGGCGGGGTCACCCGCGAGGTGGTGCGAGAACCGGGCGAGCTTGACCGCCGTCTCGACCGCCTCGGACCCGGACGAGGTCAGGAACACCCGTGACCCGGCGACCGGAGCACGCGCGGCGAGGCGCTCGCACAGCTGCTCGGTCGGTTCGTTCGTGAAGCGTTCGAAGGTGTGGTACCCGGCCAGCTGGCGCATCTGCGTCGCCACCGCGTCCGCGATCTCGCCCCGACCGTGACCGATGTTGCAGTACCACAGGGACGCCATGCCATCGACGTAGGACCGTCCGTGCGCGTCCCACACCGTCGCGCCCTCACCTCGCATGATGGTCAGGAACCCGTCGGCGCTCGGACGCGTGAACGGGTGGAGGAACGCCGTCGCTGCCACCAGCCTCAGCCCTCCGGGGTCGTGGTGTCGGGGCCGTCCCGGTGCGGCAGGTCGGGGAAGGTCGCCGCGACCGCCGGGTGCACGATCCGGCCCCCGAGCACGTTCGCGGCGCCGGTCAAGCCCGGCCCCTCCGGGTCGTCGAGCAGACGCAGGAGCCGCGGTCCGACGGCCGCCGACAGCGCTGCCGACGCGGTGCGCGGGAACTGGCCCGGCACGTTGGTGACGCAGTAGTGCAGCACCCCGTGTGCGGTGTAGGTCGGCTCGGAGAGGGTGGTCGGGCGAGCGGTCTCGATGCAGCCGCCCTGATCGATGGCGAGGTCGACGACCACCGCACCGGGCCGCATGGAGGCCACCATCTCCTCGGTCACCACCGTGGGGGCGCGGGCACCGGGGACCAGGGCGGCACCGACCACCAGGTCCGCCTCGCGGACGTGCGCGGCGACCAGCGCAGCCTCGGAGATCTGGGTCGCGTCGACCGTGCCGTCGAGGTGGTGGTCGTAGAGGCGCTGCAGGTCCACGTCGATACCGGTCACGTGCGCGTCGAGGCCACGAGCACCACGGGCCGCCATCGTGCCGGCGACCCCGAGGCCGATGACGAGCACCTTGGCAGGCGGCACCCCGGCGGCGCCGCCGAGCAACGTGCCGGACCCGCCCGAGGCGGCCGACAGCTGGTTGGCCCCGATGATGGCCGCGGCGCGGCCGGCGATCTCGGACATCGGTGCCAGCAGCGGCAGCAGCCCGCGGTCGGTCAACGTCTCGTAGGCGTAGGCGTCGACGCCCGTGCGCACCAGCGCTTCGGTCAGCTCGGGCTCGGCCGCCAGGTGCAGGTAGGTGAACAGGGTCAGCCCGTCACGGAACAGGCCGTACTCGGAGCGCTGCGGCTCCTTGACCTTGACCACGACGTCGGCGGCCCAGACGTCCTCGGCGTCGCCGACCAGTTCCGCGCCGGCGTCCTTGAAGTCCCCGTCGCTGAACCCCGCTCCGATGCCGGCGGCGGACTGTACGAGGACCCGGTGACCGCGCGCGACCACCGACGCGACCGCGGCCGGTGTCAGGGCGACCCGCTCCTCGTGGTCCTTGACCTCGGTGGGGATGCCGACCGTGCGTGCGCTCACGTGTTCTCCGTCCGCTTCTGTGCCTCGCCGAGTACCTGGTCCACGATGTCCACCAGCTCGCCGAGGACCGCGCGATCGGCCACCAGCGGTGGCGACAGCTGGAGCACGGGCTCGTCGCGGTCGTCGGCGCGCAGGATCAACCCGAGCTCGAGCATCCGGGACGACAGGAAGCCGCGCAGCAGGTCCTCGGACTCCGCGTCGTCGAACATCACCTTGTGCTCGCGGTCCTTGACCAACTCCAGCGCCCAGAAGTAGCCGGTGCCACGGACGTCACCGACGATCTCGTGGCGGTCGTACAGCTCGCGCAACTGGTCGCCGAACCAGTCCTCGTTGGCCTGGACGTTGGCCAGCACGTCCTCGGTCTCGAAGACCTCGAGGTTGGCGAGGGCGACGGCGCACGAGACCGGGTGGCCGCCCCAGGTCGCCCCGTGGACGAACATCGTGTGCTTCTCGGACTGGAGGGCGGCGGCGATGTGGTCCCGGAAGGCGACACCGCCGAGCGGGGCGTACGCGGAGGTGACGCCCTTGGCGAAGGTCAGGATGTCGGGCACGACCCCGTAGCGCTCGGCACCGGTCCAGGTGCCGAGGCGACCGAAGGCGGTGATGACCTCGTCGCAGGCGAGCAGGACGCCGTGACGGTCGCAGATCTCGCGCAGGCGGGGCCAGTAGTCAGCGGGCGGGGTGAAGCACCCGCCCGCGTTCTGGACCGGCTCGGCGATGACCAGGGACACGTTCTCGGGTCCCGCCTCGAGGATGAGGTCCTCGATGGCCTGGGCCGGGTCGTCGTGCTGGGGCCGGTAGGCGTTGGTGTTCGGCGCGTACAGGTGGACGGGGCGCAGCGGCTCGAACGGCTCACGCAGACCCGCCAGCCCCGTGACCCCGAGCGCTCCGAGCGTCGTCCCGTGGTAGGCGTAGTTGCGGCTGATGACCTTCACGCGGGTCGGCTCGCCGTTCAGCCGGTGGTACTGCTGGGCGAGCTTGACCGCGCCCTCGACCGCTTCCGACCCCGAGTTGACGAAGAAGAACCGGTTGAGGTCGCCGGGGAACCGCTGCGCGAGGGCACCGGCCAGGTCGATCGAGGGTTGGTTGGCGTAGGACCAGTTGGTGGAGAACGGCAGCTTGGCCATCTGCGTCGCGGCGGCCTCGACCATCTCCTGGCGGCCGTAGCCCACCTGGAGGCAGAACAGCGCCGACAGCCCGTCGAGGTAACGCTTGCCGGTGGTGTCCCAGACGTAGCAGCCCTCGCCGTGGTCGAGCACGGGGACGGTCGGCTCCGGCCCGAGCCAGTCGGCGGTGCGGGTGAAGTGCAACCAGAGGTTGCCGTCCGACAGCTGCGCGGTGCTCATGGTGCCTCCTGGCCGGGCGGTGACGTCGGCGGTGACGCTCAGACGGTGATGTCGCTCATCACGTGCTTGATGCGCGTGTAGTCCTCGAGGCTGTACATGGACAGGTCCTTGCCGTGCCCCGAGTGCTTGAACCCACCGTGGGGCATCTCGGCGACGATCGGGATGTGGGTGTTGATCCACACCGCGCCGAAGTCGAGGCCCTTGGCGACCCGCATGGCCCGCCCGTGGTCCTTGGTCCAGACGCTGGAGGCCAGGCCGTACTTGACGCCGTTGGCCCAGCGAAGCGCCTGGTCCTCGTCGCTGAAGCGCTGGACGGTCACCACCGGACCGAAGACCTCGGTCTGGCTCATCTCGTCGTCCTGCTGCAGACCGGCCACGACGGTCGGTTCGAAGAAGAACCCGTCGCGCGCCAGCGGGTGACCGCCAACGGTCACCTCGGCGTGGTCGGGGACCCGGTCGAAGAAGCCGCTCACGCGGGCGAGCTGGTCGGCGTTGTTGAGCGGGCCGTAGTCGGGCTCGTCCGCCGGCGGCCCCGTCCGGGTGCCGCGTGCCTGCTCGGCCAGCGCGGCGACCAGATCGTCGTGGATCGCGTCGCTGGCCAGCACCCGCGACGCGGCCGTGCAGTCCTGCCCGGCGTTGAAGTAGCCGGCGCCGGCGATCCCGGCCGCGGCTGCCTCGACGTCGGCGTCGTCGAAGACGAGGACGGGTGCCTTGCCGCCGAGCTCGAGGTGGGTGATCTTCAGGTCACGCGACGCTGCTTCGGCGACCTCCATGCCTGCCCGGATCGACCCGGTCACGGACACGAACTGCGGCACCTCGTGGGCCACGAGCGCCCGGCCGGTGTCGCGGTCGCCGCACACCACGTTGAGGACGCCCGGTGGCAGGAACTCCTGCATCAGCTCGGCCATCCACACCGTCGAGAGGGGCGTGGTGTCCGACGGCTTGAGGACCACGGTGTTGCCGGCAGCCAGCGCGGGCGCGAACTTCCACACGGCCATCATCATCGGGTAGTTCCACGGCGTGACCTGCGCGCAGACCCCGATCGGCTCGCGGCGCACGAACGAGGTGTGGCCCGGCATGTACTCCCCCGCCGACCGGCCCTCGAGGATGCGGGCCGCACCGGCGAAGAAGCGGATCTGGTCCACCGCCGGCGGCAGCTCCTCGTCCAGGGTGAGCTGGAAGGGCTTGCCGGTGTTCTCGCACTCGAGGCGGATGAGCTCCTCGCCTCGGGACTCCATTCGCTCCGCGATCCGGAGCAGCGCGAGGCTGCGTTCGGCGGGGGTGGCGTCCCGCCAGGCCGGGAAGGCCTCGGCAGCCGCGCGACAGGCCTCGTCGACGTCCTGCTCCCCCGAGCGCGGCGCGGTCGCGAAGACCTTGCCGGTCGACGGATCGGTCAGCTCCATCGTCTCGCCCGACGCGGCGGGCCGCAGCTCGCCACCGATCAAGTTCCGCGTCTCTCGCACCTTCGCAGCCTCCCAGCTCGCTCATGGAGACCGACCCTACGACCGCCGCTGCCGCCGTGTCGTCGGACACCTGGCTCGTCCCGCGAGGCGCGCGTTGGCCACCTGGCGAACACGACGCCGCCTGGGCCACACGGCCAAGGATGCGGGGCACTTCCCGTGCGTCTGTCGGAAGACGGCGCACGGCCGCCTTCGTAGCGTCCATCGTCGCGGGCGGGACTTCGACGTCCGTCCGAGGAGAGGAAGCGACCTGTGGCGGACGTGCCCGCGCGGACCGCGCTGCTGATCGACGGCGGCTGGGAGGACCGGGAGCTGACGATGCCGGTCCTGGACACCTGGAGCGGCGCCACCATCAGCGCGCAGGCGGTCGCCGACGAGGCCGACGTGGATCGGGCCGTCGACGTCGCGACCCGGGTGCTGCGCGGCGGGCCGCTGCCGCTCGCCGAGCGCGCCGCCGTGCTGGAGCGGACCGCCGACCTCGTGCGCCGCGACCGGGAGCACCTCGCCCACCTCATCGCCCTCGAGGCGGCCAAGCCGATCGCCGCCGCCCGCACGGAGGTCGATCGCTGCGTCGAGACCCTGGCGTTCAGCGCCGCGGAGGTCCGGACCGCCCACGACCGGACCCTGCCGATGGACGCCCACCCGGCCGGGGTCGGGGCCACCGGGTTCGTCCGGCGCGAACCGATCGGGGTCGTCGCGGCCATCACCCCCTTCAACTTCCCCCTGAACCTCGTCGCCCACAAGGTCGGTCCGGCCGTCGCGGCCGGGTGTCCGGTCGTGCTCAAGCCCGCCGAGCGCACGCCGCTGTCGTCGATCGCCCTCGCCGAGCGGCTCCTCGACGCGGGCCTGCCCGCCGGCTGGCTGGCGGTGCTCACCGGGGACGGGCCGGTCGTGGGTGGTGCACTCACCCGGCACCCGGGCGTGGCCGCCGTGACCTTCACCGGATCGGCGCCGGTCGGCGAGGTGCTCGCGCGCGAGGGCTCCCACGCCAAGGTGCTGCTCGAGCTCGGCTCCGCAGCACCGCTGGTGGCCGAGGCGGACGCGGACCTCGCCACGGTCGTCGACCGGGTCGTCGCCGGCGGCTTCGGCCACGCCGGGCAGTCGTGCGTGTCGGTCCAACGCCTGCTGCTGCACGAGCGTGTCGCCGACGACGTGCTCGACCGGCTGGTGCCGCGGGTGGCCGGCCTCCGGCTCGGGCCGCCGCTCGACGAGACCTCGGACCTGTCCTGCGTGATCGACGCCGCCGCCGGCGAGCGGATCCGCCGCTCCGTCCGGTCGACGGTCGACGGCGGTGGCCGCGTCCTGACCGGCGGCGGCGGGGACGGCGCGGTGGTGGAACCCACGGTCGTCACCGACGTGTCGCTCGATGCGCCGCTGTGGACCGAGGAGGTGTTCGGTCCGGTCGTGGCGGTCCGCACCTTCGCCACCACCGACGAGGCGATCGCTGCCGTGGAGGCCGGGCCACCGCTGATCCACCTCGGCGTGTTCACCCGGGACCTGGACCGGGCGCTGACCTACGTCGACCGCATCCGGGCCGGCGCGGTGCTGGTCAACGAGTCCCCGACCTTCCGCGTCGACCAGGCGCCCTACGGGGGCGTCGACCACCCCGGCACCACGCGCGAGGGTCCCCGCTCGACGATCCACGAGCTGACCACCGAGAAGGTCGTGGTCCTGCGTCGCACGGCCGGCTCACCGACGTGAGCGCCGACGCGATCGGTGGCGTGCGTGCTCCCGCGGCGCGACCCCCCTCGGCCTGGCCATCACGGCGTTACGCTCGTGGACCGGCCGTCGTCAGGGGTCCCGTGCCGTTGTGGCTCCCCGAACTGCTCGACGACCCCAGCCTCGGGCTGGAGGTCGTGGCCGGCCACGCCGGGGTCGACCACCGTGGCCCCATCCGGTGGGCCCACATCTCCGACACCCCCGACCCCACACCGTGGCTCGAGGGCGGCGAGGTTCTGCTCACCACCGGTATCGGTGTTCGGGACGACCCCGAGCTCCAGCAGCGGCTGGTGGCTGCGCTGTCGCGTCGCGAGGTCGTGGCCGTCGGCTTCGGGATCGGCGTGGTCCTCGATCAGGTGCCGCCGGCGATGGTCGCGGCGTGCGACGAACTCGACCTGCCGCTGTTCACCGTCCCCTACGAGGTCCCCTTCATCGCCGTGACCCGCCGCGTGTCCCACCACACCTTCGCCGAGCACGACGCCACCCTCCGCAGCGCCGTGGCCCTGCACCGTCAGGTGCTGGCGGCGGTCGTGGGCGAGGAGGGTGTGCCGGGCGTCCTGGCGACGGTCGGCCCGGCCATGCCCGGCGCCGCGCTGGTGGCCTTCGACTACGGCGGCCGTGAGCTCGGTCGGCACGACCCCGCCGGTGTCGTGGCCGACCTCGGTGTCGCCAAGCTGTGGGTGACGACGGTCGCCGACGGTTCACGTGCCACCGCCGAGCTCGACGGACACCTGGTGACGTCGCGCCCGGTCCGGCTCGGCGACGAGGTCGAGGCGGTCGTGGTCGCCGTCAGCGACCGGCCGCTCGTCGAGCACGAGGAGCTGCTCTTCGAGCAGGGCCTCGCGGGCGTGTCCCTCGAGCTCGCCCGCGGGCGCTCGGTGCGTGAGGCCAACCGCACCCGCGTCGACGAGCTGCTCGAGGAGGTCGCCGCAGGTCGCGCGACCACCGCATCGACGACCCGCGCCCTCGACCGGTTGGGCGTCCAGCTGCGCGGGGGGTACCGCGTCCTGGCGGTCTCGCGCCCCACCGCTGTCAGCCCCGCGCACCTGTGCGCCGTGGTCGAGGACGTGCTGCTCGTGTCGGCTCGACCGCTCGTGGGTCGGCTGGACGGGGTCGTGCACGCCATCGTGCCCGACGACGCCGGGGTCGCCGACGCCATCGCCACGGCCGCGGCCACGCGCGGGTGGACCGGGATCCGCATCGGCCGCAGCCGCGTGAAGCACGACGTGGACGCGCTGGCAGCCGGTCTGCGTGAGTCGCGTGTCGCGCTCCAGCTGGAGGCACCGGCCGCCGTCCGTGACGTCGACCAGCTCGGCCTCCCCGGCCTGCTCGCGGGGATGCGCGACGAGCTCGGCACGACCGACTTCGTGGCGACCGTCCTCGGGCCGGTGCTGGAACAGGACGGGCCCGACGGGTCGCCCCTCATCGACACGTTGCGCGCCTACCTGGCGCACGGGTGCCGACCGGGCCCAGCCGCCGAGGAGCTGTGTGTCCACCGGCACACCCTCGCCTACCGCCTCGACCGCATCCGCGACCTCACCGGCCGTGACCCGCGCGCCGGTGAGCACCTGCTGGAGTTCGGGCTCGCGCTCGAACTGCACGACCGTTCGACGGGCCGCGCGTGACGACAGGCGCGTCGCCCGCGACGTGGTGGCTCGGCGACAGCGGCGACGAGCTGACGCCGCGCCCACCGCTGGACGGCGACGCGACGGTCGACGTCGCCATCGTCGGCGCCGGCTTCACCGGCCTCTGGACCGCGTGGTACCTGCTGGCACGTGACCCGACGACGCGGGTGCTGCTCGTCGAGGCCGAGACCGCCGGTTTCGGCGCCTCCGGCCGCAACGGGGCGTGGCTGTCACCGGGCGTCGGCGTCACCCCGACCGAGCTGGCACGCCGGACCTCCCCCGCGACGACGCGCGCCACGACCCTGGCGATGCGCGACACCATCACCGAGATCGCGGCCGTCTGCGACCGGGAGGGCATCGACGCGGGGCTGCGCCGCGGCGGCATCCTCCGGGTCGCGCGTGGCCGGCACGAGGTCCCCGTCATGCACGCCGGGCACGCGGCGCTCGCCGACCTCGGGCTGGCGTCCGACCTCCACGTCCTGTCCCGAGGCGAACTGTCGGAGCGCATCCAGGTCGCGGACGCGCACGGGGCGCTGTTCGACCCGTACGGCGCCGTCGTCCACCCCGGCCGCCTCGTCCGCGGGCTCGCTCGACGGGTCGAGTCCGCCGGCGCGACCATCGCCGAGGGCACGCGGGTCACCGACGTCCACCCCGGAGCGGGGACGAGGCCACCTCGGCTCGTCACCGACCGCGGGACGGTGACCGCCGATGCGGTCCTGCTGGCGTGCGAGGCCTGGCTCCCCCAGCTCCCCGGGCGGGCCCGCGACGTGCTCCCGCTCTACTCGCTGATCGTGTTGACCGAGCCGATCGACGAGGCACGGTGGGCGACCATCGGCTGGGACGGGCACGAGTGCCTGTCGTCGCACCGGCTGACCGTCGACTACCTCTCACGCACCGAGGACGGCCGGGTGCTGTTCGGTGGCCGCGGCGCGCCCTACCACTACGGCTCGGGGGTCGGCCCGCAGCACGACCTGCACGACCCCACCCACACCGAGCTGGCGCGGCAGCTGACCGCGTGGTTCCCGCAGCTGCGCGGCGTGCGCATCGCCGCGCGGTGGGGTGGGCCCTTGGCGATGCCTCGCGACTGGCTGCCGACGTTCCGGTTCGACCCCGCGAGCGGCATCGGGGCCGCCTACGGCTACACGGGCCAGGGTGTGGCGACCACCAACCTCGCCGGGCGGGTCCTCGCCGACCTGGTGCTCGACGGGGACACCCCGTTCGCGGACCTGCCCATGGTCGGCCACCGACCGCGCCGCTGGGAACCCGAACCCCTGCGGTGGCTCGGTGCACGCATCGTGCAGCACGGTCTGGCCCGCGCCGACGCCCGCGCGGCCCGTACCGGGCGCCCGCCGACGGGCCGCACCCTCGCCGAGCGTCTGATCCGCCACTGACGCGGCCTGCAACCGGTGGCGACCGCCCACCCCCGACCGTTCACCTGCAACCGGTAGCAGCCACCCACCCCCGACCGTTCACCTGCAACCGGTTGCGGTCCTCAGCGGTCGTCGCGGAGGACGCCGTAGCGGTGGAGGGTGCGGCTGATGGCCTGCTCGAGCAGGTGGTGGCCCACCTCGACCCGGCCGTTGGCGACGACGGGCGCGGTGAGCACGTCCAGCCGCAGATCGATCGCGGCCTGCTCGAGAGCGGGCTCGAGCTCACCGACGACGCGGACGCGGACCCCCTCCTCGTCGGCCGTGCGCTCCACGAGGCGCGCGGCGTCCTCGACGGTGACACGCACCAGGCCCGCGCCGAGCGGAGCGGCGCACGGGTGGGGTGCCGGGCTGCTGAGCTCCACCGGGGAGCCCGACCGGACCGCGGCGAGGACGACGCGGGCGACGTCACGGTCCGACGCGTCCGGCCCGACGCGCACCACCACGCGACGCCGCGGGCGGTAGCGCAGGACGTTGGCCTCGGAACGCAGCCCGGTCGGATCGTGCTCGACCCCGAAGGTGGTCCGCCAGGCGTGCTCGTCCGAGGCAGCGGCGGTCCGCAGCCAGGTCAGCTCGTCCGGGTCGAGGACCGGCGTCACCCTGGCGAGCAGGGCGGCGACCTGCGACCCGGGCTCGACGACGTCCGTCGGCGGCCGCTCCTCGCACCAGGTACCGAGCTGCGCCACGTAGTTCGGACCACCGGCCTTGGCGCCGGGGCCGACCGAGGACCGCTTCCAGCCACCGAAGGGCTGGCGTTGCACGATGGCCCCCGTGATGTGCCGGTTCACGTACGCGTTGCCGACCTGGACCTTGGCCAGCCACCGTTCGACCTCGCGGTCGTCGAGTGAGTGGATCCCGCCGGTCAGCCCGTACCCGGTCGCGTTCTGGATGGCGATGGCCTCGTCGAGGTCGGCAGCACGCACGATGCCGAGGACGGGTCCGAACCACTCGGTGGTGTGGGTCCAACTGCCGGCCGTCACACCCAACCGGACACCTGGGCTCCACAGCCGCCCATCCTCGGACAGCTGACGCGGTTCGACCAGCCACCGCTCCCCCGGTTCGAGGCGGGTCAGCGCCCGCTCGAGCTTGCCCTCGGGCCGGTGGATGACCGGCCCCACCGTGGTCGCGAGGTCGGTCGACGGGCCCACCACGAGGCTCTCGACCGCGTCCACGAGCTGGTCGAGGAAGCGCGGGTCCTCGGCGACGTCGCCGAAGCAGATCGCCAGGCTGGCCGCCGAGCACTTCTGCCCGGCGTGCCCGAACGCCGACCGCACGAGGTCCGCGACGGCGAGGTCGAGGTCGGCGGCCGGGCTGACGATCAGGGCGTTCTTCCCGCTGGTCTCGGCCATCAGCGGCACGTCCGGGTTCCAGGTGCGGAACAGCTGCGCCGTCTCCGACGCGCCGGTGAGCACGATCGCGCCGAGGTCCGGGTGCGACACCAACGCCTGGCCGACCTCGTCGTCCTCGCATGGGAAGAACCGCAGGACGTCCTCGGGCACCCCAGCGGCCCAGCACGCTTCGGCGACCAGCTCGGCGCACCGCCGGGTCTCGGGTGCGGGCTTGAGGATGACCGCGTTGCCGGCCGCCAACGCTGCCAGCACCCCACCGGCGGGGATGGCCACCGGGAAGTTCCACGGCGGGGTGACGAGCACGACGCCGAGCGGCTCGTGGCGCAGTCCGTCGGCCGTCTCGAGCTCGGGCGCCCGCTCGGCGTAGTAGCGCGCGAAGTCGATGGCCTCGGACACCTCCGGATCGGCTTCGCCAACGGTCTTGCCGGCCTCGTGGACCATGACGCGGACCAGCTCACCGCGCTGGCGGGACAGCTCGGCGGCCACCGCGTGCAGGACCTCGCGACGGCCAGCAGCGCCACGTGCGTGCCAGGTCGGCTGCGCCGTGACCAGGTCCGACACGAGGCCCTCGGCCTCGGCCACCTCGGCCGGGATCGGCGTGCGAAGCGGCGCGGGCGGTGTCGCGACCAGGTCCTCGGCCCACGCGCGGTTGCCGGGCAGCGATGGATCGGTGTCGGGCTCGTTGACGAACCGGTCGAGGACGGCCGGCTCCTCGGACCGTCGGTCCTGGGTCCGGCGGGGCTCGGTCGGGACCTCGTGGCGGCGGCCGACCGCGGTGACGAACCGCTGCGCCTCACGGTCGAAGACGCTCGGGTCGGAGATCAGGTGCGGGAGCGCCCGCAGGAAGTTCTCGGGCGCCGAGGTCTCCTCGAGCCGCCGGAACAGGTAGGAGATGGCGACGTCGAAGTCGTCACGGGCGACCACCGGCGTGTACAGCCGCAGTTCGCCGGCGCGCCGCCCCACGGCGGCCGCCTCGCCCGGTGCCATGCCCTGCAGCATCTCGACGCGGACGTGGTCGGCGACACCCCGCTCCTCGGCCAGCAGCAGCGCCCACGCCACGTCGAACAGGTTGTGGCTGGCGATCCCGACCTTCACGGCGCCGAGGGCGCCCGGGTCGAGCACGAGGTCCACCAGCCGCTTGTAGTTCGCGTCGGTGTCGGCCTTGGTGGGGTACGGCGCGGCCGGCCACCCGTGGAGCTCGGCTTCGACCCGCTCCATCGCCAGGTTGGCGCCCTTGACCAACCGGATCCGCACCGGTGCACCGCCGCTCGCCCGACGCTGCGCCGCCCAGCTCATCAGCCGCTGGAGCGCTGCGACGCTGTCGGGCAGGTAGGCCTGCAGGACGATGCCCGCCTCGACCTGGTGCAGCGCGGACTCGTCGAGCAGCCGGGTGAACGCCTCCACGCTCAGCTCGAGGTCACGGTGCTCCTCGAGGTCGAGGTTCACGAACGTCGGTGGGTCGGTCGCCGCGGCGGCGAGGTACAGCCGGCGCAGCCGGTCACCGATCCGTTCGAGCTCGGCCTCGAACGCCCAGGGGTTGAGCTGGGCCGTGATGCCGGTGATCTTCACCGACACGTGGTCGACGTCGGGCCGGGCGACGAGGTCGAGCGTGCGCTCGAGCCGGCGGCGTGCCTCACGCTCACCGAGGACCGCTTCACCGAGCAGGTTGATGTTGAGCTGCTGACCGTCCGCGCGGGCCCCCGCCAGACGCGCCGCGAGCGCGTCGGGGTCGGCGTCGACCACCAGGTGGCCCACCAGCTGACGGAGCCGAGCCCGAGCGAGCGGCATGGCGATCGCCGGCGCGATCGGGGCGACCCGGCCACCGACGGCGAACAGCACCCGGTCCACGACCGACAGGAACCCGGGGATGCCACGACCGTCGACCACGTCGGCCAACTGCTCGGCGGCCACGCGGTCGCCGGTGGCGCGGGTCACGCGGTCGAGGAAGCCCGTCGCGACCTCGAAGCCCGCCGGGTCCTCCAGCAGCGCCGTCAGCCGGCGTGCGGTCCGCGCCTGGTGCCGGCTGACCTCACCGGCCGCATCGCGCCAGGTCCCCGCGAGCTCGATCGCACGATCGAGCAGGTCGGTGTCCGCGCCGGGTGGTGCGGCCGTCCCTTGGGTGACCACATCGCTACCTTCACCGTCGTTGCCCCCGGACCTGAGGGACGTGGATCACCAAGCGTCGCCGAGCCGACCCCGACGGGTCTTGTACGGATAGCCCGTCGCCGCTGCGTCCTGCCGCCAACGGGGCGCCCCCACCCGCCGGTGGGGACCTCGAGGGTCCGTTCCTCGAGCTCGACGCACCGGAGCTGCTCGGACTCTTCGACGCCCTGGTGGACGTGCTGTTCTGCGCCAAGGATGCCCAGCACCGCTACGTGGCCGTCAACGGGGCGTTCGTCCGCCGCACCGGCCGACGTTCGCGTCGGGAGGTCCTCGGCGCGCGCGCCACGGACCTGTTCCCGGCGCCCCTGGCCGAGCGGTACGAGGCCCAGGACCGGCGGGTGGTGCACACCGGCCGGCCGCTCCACGACGAGCTCGAGCTGATCCTGCGACCGGACGGCAGCGAGGGCTGGTACGTGACCACCAAGCTGCCGGTGATCCGGGGCGGTCAGGTGTCCGGCCTCGTCAGCATCTCGCGTGACCTGCACCGACCGAGCGAGGACCAGGTGGAGATCAGCTCGTTGTCGCGGGTCGTCGACCTGGTGCGACGTCGGCTCGACGAACCGCTGCGGATCTCGGACCTGGCCGCGGCCGCCGGGTGCTCACCGGGGCAGCTGACGCGTCGATTGCGCCGGGTGTTCGGCCTGTCGCCGACGCAGTTCCTGCTGCGCGCCCGCGTCGACCGCGCCACGACCCTGCTCGCCGGGACGGACCGACCGATCGCCGAGGTGGCCGCCGAGTGCGGGTTCTACGACCAGGCGGCGTTCACCCGGCAGTTCGCCCGGCTGACGGGCCGGACGCCGGCGCAGTACCGGGCCCGCCACACGGCCCTCGTCGGGCGCGGGGAGCGCTGAGGTCGGCCGAGCCGGTGAGCGCGGTCAGACCGGCAGATCCAGGTTGTGTGCCAGCAACGTCAGCCCGACGGCGATGGCGTTGAACGTCGCATGCCCGACGATCGGCACCAGCAGGCTGCCCGTGCGGTGGAAGGTCAGGGCGAGCACGAACCCGAGCGCCGCCAGGCCGGTCGGGACCAGCACCGGGGTCCACCCCCCTGCCGCGATGGCGAAGGCCACCGCCGCCAGACCCAGCGCGCCGAGGAGCAACCGGACCACCAGAGGGAAGCGCGGTACCACCGCGAGGCACAGCAGCACCACCGCCGCGACGACCGCCGGCAGCGCATCGACGCCGATGACCTCGACGTGGACGACGCCGAACACGGCGCTGCTGATCGTCGCGGATGCCCACAGGCCGACCCGGCGCCGGAGCGCCTGGAACAGGACCCCGCGGAAGACCAGCTCCTCACCGATCGGGGCCAGCACGACGGCTGCGATGACGATCAACAGCGTCACCAACGGGTCCGCGCCGACCGCCGTGAGCAGCTCCTGTTCGGGCGGATCCGCCTCGTCCAGCAGGCTGAGCACCACGCCGAGCACGACCTGGATGCTGAGGAAGCCGCCGACGCCGACGAGCAGCCCCCACCCCACGTGGGAGAGGCGCGGTCGGATCGGGCCCCACAGGCGCCAGTTCAACCGCCCACGCAGCTTCAGGTACCCGAGACCGCTGAGGATCACGCTGGCCTGGGTCGCCAGCACGGTGGCCAGCAACCCGGGACTGGTCAGATCCGTCACTTCGACACCGAGCATGACCACGAGGAAGCTGAGGGGCAGGCCGATGACGACCTGGCCGAGGATGAACCACGCGAACAGTCCGAACCCGTCCACGAGCGTGTACGGCACCGGGAAGGTCGCGTGCGGCTGCGTGCCCCGCCACCAGCGGTCCGGCAGCGACGGCCAGGCCGGGTCCGCGCCCGCGGCCGAGGTGTGCGCCGGGGCCTGGGGCTGCGGCGCCGACGGCTGCGGCGCGGGCCCTCCCGGCGAGGGTGGTGGCGGGTAGCTCACCGTGAGCTCCTGGGGTCGGGGGTCGCGCCCTCGGTCGGGCTGGCGGGTGAGGCGGGCGCGGTGGTGCGGGAACGACGGCGGGAGGCTGCCAGCCCGAGCAGGAGCCCCACCACGGCGACCGCGAGGAGCGCGAGGAGCGGCGAGCGGGACGCGTCGGTGCCGGTCAGGGTGGCGATGGGATCTCGCGCCACGTCGACGGTCACGGGCAGCGGGGTACCGGCGGTCGAGCCGTCGGCGGCCGTCACCGTCAGGGCGAGCGCGTAGGTCCCCGCCGGCAGGTCGTCACCAGCGTCGTCGGTGGCGTCCCAGACCGCGATCTGACGCCCGGGACCCGCGGCGCCGAGGCGACGGTCCTGCACGACCGCGCCGGTCGCATCGTCGACGCGCAGCGACAGGGTCCCGGGGACGGCCGTGGTGGCTTCGACGGCCACGGCTCGCGGCACGGTCGGGACGCCGAGCGCGGGCTCGGTCCGGGACGCGACCGCAGGCTCGCCCCAGCCCGGCGGCGCGGTGAGCCGCACGCCGCCGCCGTCGGGGGCCACCGCCCAGGTCCCGGCCGCGTCCTCGATCACGACCTCACCGTCGGCGACGATCCGCATGGGCCCGTCCGGGGTGACGCTTCCGACCGCCGGTCGCGACAGGCCGACCCGGAAACGTTCGGGGAGATCGTCTGTTGTGGTCGGCTCGAGGCCGGCGTAGTAGGCGGCCAGGATCTGGTCGTAGGTCGCGCCCGCTTCGGCCCGCCCGCGGGCGCCGTACTGCCCCATCCCGACCGCGTGGCCCCACCCGCGCCCGTCGATCACGACCTCGTCGTCGCCGACCTCGATGGTGAAGCGCGACGAGGGCACGGTGGTCGGCAGATCGCGGAGCCCGTCGGAGCGCCGCGTCGGGAAGCGGTCGGGGTAGAGCTCGGGCGCCACGCTGGACAGGAAGCGGCGCAGGTCCACGCTGTCGAGCACCACCTCGGTGCCGTCCTGGCCGGTGAACCGCACGTCCGCACCGGGCAGGTCGACGTCACCGAGCCGCTCGACCGAGGCGAGCGGTACGGCTCCGGCCAGACGCTCCCCGCGCGAGAGGATGGCCTCGAACTCCTCGCGGGTGAAGCGCACCTCCCACCGGTGGTAGGGCGAGACCCGGTCATCGGGGTCGTCGGTCCCGACGAGGTACGGGCGGGGTCCCGAGCTCGGGAACACGACCTCGTTCGGCAGGGTGTGTCCCCCCGAGGTGGAGAAGTAGCGCGCCAGGATCGGTGCTCCGGCGTCGTCGACCAGGACCTCGCCGGCGGTGGCGTCGACCGCAACACGCCACCGCTGTCCGTGGTCACCCTCCTCCTGGGATGCCCCGGCGAAGGCCTGGCAGTCGACGGTGTCGCAGATGTCGTAGCCCCGAGAGGCGAACGTGCCGAGCTCGACCGCGTGCCAGGCGTAGGTCCGTGCCGCGACCGCTTGGGCCTTCAGTGCCTCGATGTGCCACCGTCCCGGCATCTCGGCGACCCCGGCGACGTAGTCGTCCACCGTCACGTCGTTGACCAGGACCTGCCCGTCGCCCGGCGAACGGATCTCGAGTCGGTCGAGGAAGCGCCGGCCGTCGGCCAGCTCGAGCGCGATGCCGGGGCCGGCCTCGAAGCGCAGCGGCGCCGCGACCACACCGACGTCGACGGGCGCGTCCGGGACGGCGATGTCGGCGGCGGTCGGCGCCGAGGTGTCGGGCTCACCGAGCTCGACCGTCACCCGTGCCGCGGCGGCCGGTGCGGTCACGCCCAGGGCGAGGAGGGTGGCGGCCAGCGCCACCCACCCCGGCCGTGCGTCACGCATCGGCGGCGCCCAGCTGTGCTGCGGGGACGCGGCGCACATCGGCACCGAGCGCCTGCAGCCGCGGGATCCAGTCGGCGTACCCACGGTCCACGTGGTGGACGTCGCGGATGATGGTCTCGCCCGAGGCCACGAGACCGGCCATCGTCCCGGCGGCGCCGGCACGGACGTCGAGGCCGGTCAGCGTCGCACCGTGCAGGGGCGCCGGACCACGAATGAGGGCGTGGTGGCCGTCGATGTCGATGTCGGCACCCATGCGGCGCAGCTCTTCGACGAACGAGAACCGCGACTCGAACACGTTCTCGGTACAGCGGGAGGTGCCGGCAGCCTGCGACAGCAGCACCATCAGCTGGGGCTGGAGGTCGGTGGGGAAGCCCGGGTAGGGCAGGGTGACCACGTCGACCGCCTCGAGTTCACCCGCCTTGACGCGCAGCGAGTCGGCGCCCTCCTCGACCACGACCCCGGCCGCGCGCAGCTTGATGATGGGCAGGGTCAGGTCCGTGGGCCGCACGCGCTCGATGACCACGTCACCACCGGTGAGCGCCGCCGCCATCGCGTAGGTCCCGGCCTCGATCCGGTCGGGGCACGTCTCCCACCGGGTCGGCCGCAGCCGGTCCACGCCCTCGATGGACAGCGTGGGCGAGCCGATGCCCTCGATGGTCGCCCCCATGGCGACCAACATCCGGCACAGGTCCTGGATCTCGGGCTCGCGGGCGGCGTTGTCGATGACCGTCTCGCCGTCCGCCAGCGTGGCCGCGAACAGCAGGTTCTCGGTCGCGCCGACGGACGGGAAGTCCAGGGTCAGCAGCGCACCGTGGAGGTCGTCGGCGTGGACCTCGACCTCGCCGTCTCGCTCCCAGACGGTCGCACCCATCGCCTCGAGCCCCCGCAGGTGCAGATCGATCCCGCGCGCACCGATGCGGTCTCCGCCGGGCAGGGCCAGCCGAGCGCGCCTCGTGCGGGCGACCAGGGGTCCCAGCACCGACAGCGACGCCCGGATCCGCGACACCGCATCGGCGGGCGCGTGCCAGTCCGGCTCTTCGGAGGCGTCGAGCTTGCAGGTGTTGGCCTCCAGGTCGAGGTCGACCCCGAGGCCGAGGCCCCGCAGGACGTCGGCCATGACGGGGACGTCGGCGATCGCCGGCACCTCGCGCAGCTCGAGCACGCCGTCGCACAGGATCCCGGCGGCCATCAGCTTCAGGGCCGAGTTCTTGGCGCCCGAGAGCCGCACGGTGCCACGCAGGGGCGCGCCGCCGTGCACGACGAAGACGTCGTCGGAGGAGGTCGGATCGAGCATCGCGCGAGCGTACCCGTGGCCGCACCCGGCCCGGCCGGACCGGGTGGCCACCCGCCGGGTCAGACGGCAGGTGACCGCGCGGACGTCCGCTTGAACAGGACCGCGACCAGGGCAACCAGGCCGAGCACCAGGACGGCGAGGAGGGTGATGACGACCGCAGCCCAGGCCGGCAGGCCCTCGCTCCCCGCGGGTTCGGCCGCCAGCTCGTCGGTCTCGGGCTCCTCCACGGCCTTCTCGACCTCGGGTTCCTCCGGCTCGTCGGCCTCCTGCTCCTCCTCTGTCTCGACCGCCGCCACGCCGCCGTCGGTGAGGATCTCGATCGTCGCCTCGACGTCGTGGGTGTAGCGGCTGATCTGGACCCGGACGTAGGCCTCGTCGAGGCCTTCCGGGAGCCCCGGTGGGGTGGTCAGGATGCTGTTCTCGTCGAGCGCCGCGTAGCGGTTCGTCTGACGACCCTCGTTGGCGAGCCGGATGACCGAGTCGGTGCGGTCGACGAGGGCGAGACGTTGTTCGAACCGGCCACTGAGTTCCTCCGGCGAGCCCGCTTCCCTCGTCACTTGGACCGTGAACCCGGACAGGTCCGACAACCCAGACAGGTCGACCCGGTAGTAGAGCTGCTCGCCCAACAGGACGGTGTCCCGGTACGTCCGCCCTGGCTCCAGCGTCGGCGCCTGCGCCGGGACGGGTCCGCCCTCGACCACATCGCCACCAGCCTTGAAGCGGCGTGCTTCGCGGGTGGAGACCACCTCGAGCTGCTCGACCAACTCAGCCGCCGTCGCCACATCGGTGAACGTGCCACCACCTGCCTCGGCGATGCACTCCAGCTGCGCACGTGCCCCCTCATCGGTCCCGAGCGCGAACCCGACCGTCTCCACGACCAGATCGACCCCATCACCACGCAGCTCAGCCGCCACCTCGCACGGATCGGGCGGCGCACACGTGTCCTCACCGTCCGACACCAAGATGATGGTCCGCGGACCCTCCGGCGGCAGATCATCCGCCGCCGCCTGCAGCGACGCCCCGATCGGCGTGAACCCCGACGGCTCGAAGCTGTCGATCGCCGCCCGCATCGCCTCACGATCGAGCGGCTGCACCGGACTGATCAGCTCGGTGTCCTGACACCCCCGCTCCTGATCGGTGTTCGGCTCACGGTGCCCGTACACACGCAACCCCACGTGCGTGCCGTCCGGCAGCGTGTCCACCACCCCACGCAACGCGTCCTTGGCCCCGTCCATGAGGCGGACGCCATCGGCGTCCCGGGCCTCCATCGACCCCGACGCGTCCATGATCAACAGGATCGCACCCTCAGGCGCCTGCGCCGACGCCACTGACGGCACCAACGCCCCCACCAACAACGCCACCAACAACGAACACGACACGGTGCGACGACGCACGATGAACCCCCCGTAGGAACCGGTGTGACCCGACCCGAAGCCTAGACCAGACGGGACCGAGGACGGGCCAATCGGCCCACCCTCGGTCCGTACGACCTGCTGCTTCAGGCGCGCGTGGCGACGTCCACGCGCAGGCGCGCCTTGGCGAGCGAGGAACGCAGGCTGGCGTCCTCCTCGCGGTCGAGCTTCTGCTCGAGCTCGCGGACCTTGGCCTCGGCGCGCGCCGTGTCGATCTCGCTGGCGAGCTCGGCGGTGTCGGCGAGCACGATGGTCTTGTCCCGCCCCACGTACAGGAAGCCGTTGTGGACGGCGATGCGTTCGTTGGTGCCGTCCTCGAACCGGATGTTGACCGGACCGATGTCGAGGGCGATCACCGCCGGCTGGTGACCGGGCATGATGCCGATCTCACCGTCGAGCGCACGCGCGTAGAGCTCCTTGGCCTCGCCCGAGAACAGCTGCTTCTCGGCCGAGACCACCTCCACCTGCATCGTCGCCACGGACCACTCCTGTTCGGGCCTCGAGCCGGGTCAAAGCCCGGTCAGGCCAGCTCGGCAGCCTTGCGCTGGACGTCGTCGACGTTGCCGGCGTAGAGGAACGCCTGCTCGGGCAGCTCGTCGAGGTCGCCGTCGATGAGCGCCTTGAAGCCCTCGATGGTGTCCTTGACCGAGACGTACACGCCGGGGTTCCCGGTGAACTGCTCGGCGACGTAGAAGTTCTGGGAGAAGAACCGCTGCGCCTTGCGGGCCCGGGCGACGGTGACCTTGTCCTCCTCGGACAGCTCGTCGATACCGAGGATGGCGATGATGTCCTGGAGGTCCTTGTAGCGCTGGAGAACCTCCTGGACACCGGTCGCCACCGCGTAGTGCTCGGCGCCGACGACCAGCGGGTCGAGGATGCGGGAGGTCGAGTCGAGCGGGTCGACGGCCGGGTAGATGCCGAGCGACGCGATCTCGCGCGAGAGCACGGTCTGGGCGTCGAGGTGAGCGAAGGTGGTGTGCGGCGCCGGGTCGGTGATGTCGTCGGCGGGCACGTACACGGCCTGCAGCGAGGTGATCGAACGTCCCTTGGTGGACGTGATCCGCTCCTGCAGCTGGCCCATCTCGTTGGTCAGCGTCGGCTGGTAACCCGCCGCCGACGGCATGCGGCCGAGGAGGGTGGAGACCTCCATACCGGCCTGGACGAAGCGGAAGACGTTGTCGACGAAGAGCAGCACGTCCTGGCGCATCTCGTCACGGAAGTACTCGGCCATCGTCAGCGCCGACAGGGCCACACGCAGGCGCACGCCCGGCGGCTCGTCCATCTGGCCGTAGACCAGCGCGGCCTTCTCGAGGACACCGGCCTCCGCCATCTCGATCATGAGGTCGGTGCCCTCACGGGTGCGCTCACCGACGCCGGCGAACACCGAGACACCACCGTGCTGCTGGGCGACGCGGTTGATCATCTCCTGGATGACGACGGTCTTGCCGACACCGGCGCCGCCGAACATCCCGATCTTGCCGCCCTTGACGTAGGGCTCGACGAGGTCGATGACCTTGATGCCGGTCTCGAACATCTCGGCCTGGGATTCGAGCTCGTCGAACTTCGGCGGATCGCGGTGGATCGACCACCGCGTGTCGGCCTCGATCTTGTCCGGCGTGGTGTCGAGCGGCTCGCCGAGCACGTTGTAGATGTGGCCGAGCGTGCCGGGTCCGACCGGGACGCTGATCGGCGCGCCGGTGTCGGTGACCGTCGCACCGCGGACGACACCGTCGGTCGGCTGCATGCAGATGGCGCGGACGCGGTGGGTCCCGATGTGCTGGGCCACCTCGGCGGTCAGCGTCACCTGCCCGTCGCCCTCGCGCCGCTCGAAGGTCAGCGCGTTGTTGATGTCCGGCATGTCGCCGGGAGGGAACTCCACGTCCACGACCGGGCCGATGACGCGGATGATGCGTCCCTCGTTGCCTCCGGCGCTGCTGGGACCGTCGCTGACCCCGGTGGTCTGCATCGTCGACATCTGCTGGCTCCTGCTCGTTGCTCGAGCTGCTCGTGAACGTAGGGGTGGGTGGCGCTCAGCGGCCCTGGGAGAGGGCTTCGGCGCCACCGACGATCTCGGAGATCTCGGTGGTGATCTGGTCCTGGCGGGCCTGGTTCATGACCTGCGACATCGAGTTGGCGACGTCGTTGGCGTTGTCGGTCGCCGACTTCATCGCCCGCTGGCGTGCGGCGTGCTCTGACGCCGACGACTCCAGCAGGCCGTGGAAGACCTTGGCCTCGACGTAGCGCGGGATCAGGCGGTCGAGGATCACGTCGCGGCCGGGGATGAACAGGAACTCGGGCGGCAGCTCCGAGCCACCACCGAACTCCTCGGGCTTGACCGGCAGCAGCTCCATGCGGACTGGCACCTGGTTGAGCGAGGACCGGAAGTCGGTGTAGACCAGCCACACCCGGTCGAGCTCGCTCGTGCGGTAGCGCTCCATCACGGTCGCCGCGATACCAGCCGCGTCGTCGAGGACGGGCTCGTCGGAAACGCCCTCCCACGCCCGGACCGCACGGCGGCCGCGGTAGTTGAAGTAGCCGCCGCCCTTGCGCCCGACGATGTAGAGGTCGACCGACCGGCCGGCCGCTTCCTCGTCGCGGATGGTGCGTTCACCGAGCTTGAGGATGTTGGCGTTGTAGGCCCCCGCGAGGCCGCGGTCGGAGGTCAGCACCACGACCGCGACGTTCCGGACGTCGTCACGCACCTGCAGCAGCGGGTGCGCGGCGACCTCCTGGCTGGCGGCCAGGCCCTTGATGATCCCGTGGATCTGCTCGGCGTAGGGGCGCGCTTCGCGCACCCGACGCTGGGCCTTGAGGATGCGGGACGCCGCGATCATCTCCATCGCGCGGGTGATCTTCTGCGTGCTGCGCACCGACTTGATCCGTCGGCGCAGCTGGCGGATCTGACCGCTGCCTGCCACCTGATCCTCCTGTCGGCCCCGTCAGGGCGGGTGCTGGTCGCTCCGGCGGGACGCTGCTCCCGGGCGGTGCCGCCCCACTCACGGGGCGGCCCTTGCTGGTCAGTCCTCGACGGTCTCGCTGGACGCCGCCATGGCGTCCCAGCCCTCGTTCTCCTCGACGACCTCGGCCTGCGCCGTGGCCTCGAAGCCGGCCTTGAAGTCGGCGATGGCCGCCTTCAAGGCCTCCTCGAGCTCACCCTTGAACTTCTCGGTGCGCAGCCGCTCGAGGACGCCGGCGTGGCGGGTCTGGAGGAACTCGTGGAGCTCGGACTCGAAGCGGCTCACGTCACCGACCGGCACGTCGTCGATGTGGCCACCCGACACCGCGACGACCGACGCGACCTGGAGCTCGACCGGCAGCGGCTGGAACTGGCGCTGCTTGAGGATCTCCACGACACGCTGGCCGCGGGCGATCTGCTGCTGCGAGGCCTTGTCGAGGTCCGAACCGAACTGGGCGAACGCCTCGAGCTCGCGGTACTGCGCCAGCTCGAGCCGGACGGTCCCGGCGACGGCCTTCATGGCCGGCCGCTGGGCCGAACCACCGACGCGGGAGACCGAGATACCCGGGTTCATGGCCGGACGCACACCCTGGAAGAACAGGTCGGTCTCCAGGAAGATCTGCCCGTCGGTGATCGAGATCACGTTGGTCGGGATGTAGGCCGAGACGTCGTTGGCCTTGGTCTCGACGATCGGCAGCGCCGTCATCGACCCGCCACCGAGCTCGTCGTTCAGCTTGGCCGCACGCTCGAGCAGCCGGCTGTGGAGGTAGAAGACGTCACCGGGGTAGGCCTCACGACCCGGCGGGCGGCGCAGCAGCAGCGACAGCTGGCGGTAGGCGTCGGCCTGCTTCGACAGGTCGTCGTAGACGATCAGGACGTGCTCGCCCTTGTACATCCAGTTCGCGCCGATGGCGGCACCCGCGTAGGGGGCGATGTACTGGAACGGCGCGGGCGAGGAGGCCGGCGCGTTGACGACGGTGGTGTACTCCATCGCCCCGAAGCGCTCGAGGGTGGACACGACCTCGGCGACGGTCGAGCCCTTCTGACCGATCGCCACGTAGATGCACTTGACGGCCTCGTCGGTGCCCCACAGCTGCTTCTGGTTGATGATGGTGTCGATGGCGATCGCCGTCTTACCGGTCTGGCGGTCACCGATGATCAGCTCGCGCTGGCCGCGGCCGATCGGCGTCATGACGTCGATGACCTTGATGCCGGTCTGCATCGGCTCACCGACGGGCTGGCGGTCGACGACACCGGGCGCCTGGACCTCGAGCGGCCGCTGCGCGTCGATGCGAGCCTCGTCGAGCGGGCCCTTGCCGTCGATCGGGCGACCGAGCGGGTCGACCACGCGACCGAGCATGGCGTCACCGACGGGCACCGACAGGACGCGGTCGGTGCGGCGGACCGTCTGGCCCTCCTCGATCTGCGCGGCGTCGGCGAACACCGCGGCACCGATCTCGTGCTCGTCGAGGTTCATGGCCATGCCGAACACGCCGCCACCGAAGTCCAGCAGCTCGTTGGCGAGCGTCCCCGGCAGGCCGGAGATGGTGGCGATGCCGTCACCGGTGGCCAGCACCCGGCCGACCTGCTCCTGGGTGAGACCGGGCTCGTAACCCTCGAGCATCTTCTGGATCGCGGAGGAGATGTCCTCCGGGCGGATCGTGAGGTCGCTCATCGTGGCGTCTTCCTCGTCTTCGGTTCCGCGTGCGTGGGGCACGTTCGGGGAGCGGGGGTCAGCGGGCGACCCGGGTGCGCAGTTCGTCGAGGCGCTGGGCCAGCGACCCGTCGATGACGATGTCGCCGATCTTGGCGCGGACACCACCGATGACCGACGGGTCGACGAAGACCTTCAGGTCGAGGCGCTTGCCGGTGGCGCGTTCGAGCGCCGCCTTCAGCGCCTCGCGCTTGGCATCGTCGACCGGGGCCGCGACGTAGACCTCGGCGACCTCGGCGTCACGACGCGCCGCACCTTCGGCGGCGACGACGTCCGCGATGGCGGAGATGTCACCGACGCGCTCGGCGGCGATGAGCATCGCGAGCGCGGCTCGGGTCGCAGGGTGGGCAGCGGCCAGGGCCGCCGACTCGGCGAAGGTCAGCCGCTGCCCCACCGGCAGGTGCTGGTCGGTCAGCTTGCGGCGGAGCTCATCGTTGCCGTCGACGGCACGCGCGACGGCGAGCAGTTCGTCCTCGACGGCACCGAGGGCGCCCTCCGCCTCAGCCAACGCCACCACGGCCTGCGCGTAGTGGTGCGTGCGATCGGTCGTCATCGTCGGTCCTCGTGGAGCCGGGTCGCGGCCACGTTCAGTTGGTGCGCGACAGGTTCTGGATGTACTCGTCGACCAGGGACTGGTGCGTGGAGGCGTCGAGCTCACGCTCGACGATCCGCGACGCCAGCTCGACCGAGAGCACGCCGACCTGCGAGCGCAGCTCCTGCAGGAGCCGCTCGCGCTCGGCCGTCACGTCCGCGCGTGCCTTCTGCAGCAGCGCGGCCGCCTCGTCCTCGGCCTTCGCGACGATGTCGCGACGCAGGGACTCGGCGGTCTGCTTGGCGTCCTCGACGATGCGGTTGGCCTCGCCACGTGCGTCGGCGATGCCGGCGTCGAACTCCGCCTTGGACGCTTGCGCCTCATCGAGCTTGCGGTCGGCCTCCTCCATCTTGCCCTGGATGGCCGCGGTGCGGTCGTCGAGCAGCTGGCCGAGCTTCGGGAACGCCAGCTTCGACAGCATGAAGAAGACGATCGCGAAGGCGACCGCACCCCAGACGAGCTCAGCGGCGGCCGGGAGGACGACACCGAAGGCGCCGTCGGGTTCGGCGGCGATGAAGAGGTTCATCAGACGTTCCTCACGTTCGGTCGGTGGTGGCCAGGTGACGTCAGATGATGAAGGCCAGCACGAAGCCGAACAGCGCGAGCGCCTCGACGAACGCGATGCCCAGGAACATCGTGGTGCGGATCATGCCGGCGGCCTCGGGCTGGCGAGCCATCGACTCGATGGCCTTACCGACCAGGAAGCCGATACCGAGGCCGGGGCCGATCGCGGCGAGGCCGTAGACGAGGCCGTTGCCCAGGTTCTCCATCAGGTGTCTCCTCGTTGCGGGTGGCGTCCGGAGAACGCCGTCGAAGGGTCTGGCACCGCACCGACGGGGCGTCGACGCGGAGGTTCGGGGTCGATCAGTGGTCCGCTTCCATGGAACTGGCGATGTAGACGGCGGCCAGGATGGTGAAGATGTAGGCCTGCAGCAGCGCCACCAGCAGCTCGAAGAGCACCAGGGCGACCGAGCCCGCCAGCGTGAGCGGACCGAAGAGCAGACCGGTCCAGCCGCTCGGCAGGAACTGGGGGCTGGTGATGGTGTGGAAGTCGATCAGGAAGGCGTTGGTGGCCAGGAACGCCACCGCCAGCAGGATGTGTCCCGCCATCATGTTGGCGAAGAGCCGGACCGCGTGGGTCAAGGGCCGGACGATGAAGGTCGAGATGAACTCGATCGGCACCAGCAGGAAGTGCAGCAGGAACGGGACACCGGGCAGCACGACCGCGTTCTTGAAGTAGGCCAGGCCCTGGTGCTTGATGCCGACGAGGATGAAGGTCGTCCACACCACGAAGGCCAGGAACGCCGGCATCGCCATGCGCCCCGTCGGCGGGAAGTTGATGAAGGGGGCGATCTCGAAGAAGTTGTTCACGAAGATGAACAGGAAGAAGCTGGTCAGCAGGGGCACGTAGCGCAGCCCCTTGGGCCCCATGACCTCGACCACGATGTTGTTGCGGACGAGCTCGACCACCGCCTCCATCGCCGTCTGGAACCGGCCCGGCACGATCGACGGGTTCCGGAAGGCCTTCAGCATCAGCCCGCTCACGATCGCGGCGGCGAGCAGGTACAGCATCGCCGTGCGGTTGAACGCGAAGTACGCGGAGTCCTCGAAGAGGAAGGCCGGGAACTCGAACAGCTCCTCGAGCGTCGGGACGTGGAACGCCCCGTTCTCTGCCGCGAGCAGCAGGCTCACGCGCGGTCCTTTCGGTCGGATGTCGACGCGGTGGCCGGGCGGGGGGTCCCCGCAGCCGGCACCTCGACGAACCAGAGGTCGGGCTGGGTGGTCACGAAGCGCACCTCCGCGGCGAGGAGCACCACGACGGCGATCGGGATGGCGGCCCCGAGGGTGGGTGCGTCGAGCCACGAGACCGGGCCGAGCACGACCAGGAGCATCCCGTAGACCCACAGCCGCAGGATCATCCCGCCGAGGGCGACCGCCTGGAGAGCGACGGGGCCACGCGCGGCCGCCCGCCCGTGGGCGTAGCCGGTGAGCGCGAACCCCCCGACCACCAGCGTGACGGCGAACAGCGCCGTCGCGGCGCCGAGGGGACCGCGGACGAGGCCGGCGGGGACCGCCAGGGCCAGCGTCAGGGGGCCGGCGATGCGCAGGGCCGCGGTGGCCATCCGGATCTCCTGCGCACGCCCGTCGGGCACGCGCAGATGCGCGTCGCCCGGGCAGGGTGCGAGGAGGTCAGCCACGTCGTCGGGTCCCGTCATCACTTGCGGCATCGACCGCGGTCGGTGTCGTACGTGTCGGCGGGACGCGGTGTCCCGTGGGGTGGGGGCGGTGTCGCGGGGGGCGGTCCGGCGTCAGAGCCGGGGGCGTTTGGCATCCTCCGCCGCAGCTACTACCTCGAAGCGCTTGAAGACGATGTAGGTCCCGAGCCCGAAACCGAGCAGGAGGCCGATCGCGAACAGCCACGGCGTCGAGCCGAGCCAGCGGTCCAGGAGCCACCCGATGCCACCCCAGACCGCGGTAGCGGTCAGGAGCTCGGCGGATATGGCCCAGCCACGGTCCAGATCCTCGAGCGACTCGCGGCGGAACCGCCGGTCACGTTCGTCCATGTCGCGCGGACGCTAGCGCAGCCGGGGAAGGGTCGGCAAAAGCACGAGCGTCCTCCGGGCCACGGCCGGGTGTCCGGCCACCGCCGGTCCGCACACCCGGCGAGCACCCGCTCGGGGACCGGTCAGGCGCCGCCGCCGGAGCCGTCCGCGGCGGGCAGCTGCTCGTCCGGTACGAGGTCGACCGACCCCTCGAGACGGTCGGCCCTCGTGCCCGCCACCGTCGCTGCGGCACCGATCACCGCGGCCGCCAGGAGCCAGGGGGCGAGGGCCGCCAGAGGCACGAACGCGGGCCCCACGGAGGCGACCGCCAGCAGCGCGGACCAGTAGTACAGGACCAGGACCGCACGCCGGTGGGAGTGCCCGAAGGCGAGCAGCAGGTGGTGCAGGTGGCCGCGGTCGGCTGCGGTGATGGACTGCCGCCGCACGAGGCGCCGCAGGATGGCGAACGCGGTGTCCAGGAACGGGACGGCGAGCACCAGCGCGGGGATGAACAGTGGCACGGACCCGTAGAAGTCCACGTAGGAGGGTGCGGTGGTCCGACCGACGTAGCTGACGCCGGCGACCCCCAGGAGCAGACCGAGCAGCATCGACCCGGTGTCGCCCATGAAGATGCGGGCCGGGTGGGTGTTGTGCACCAGGAAGCCGACACACAGGCCGGCGAGGATGGCCGCCAACAGGGGCGCCGCGGTCGGGATCGACTCCACGAGGCCCGTCGAGGTGCTCCGCACCGTGAAGATGAAGAACGCGACCGCCGCGATGCCCACGACCCCCGCCGCGAGCCCGTCGAGACCGTCGATGAGGTTGACCGCGTTGATCATCGCCACGAGGGCCACGACCGTCAGGACCATCCCGAGGTCCGACGACAGGGCGACCACCTGCAGCCCCGGCACCCAGAAGTGGACCAGCTGGATACCGAAGACGACGACCGCGAGCGCCGCCAACAGCTGACCGGCGAGCTTGACCGTCGCCGGGAGCCCGAACAGGTCGTCGGCCACCCCGATCGCGCTGATCACCACGGCGCCGAGCAGCAGCGCCACCGGCTCGGAGGTGGTGGCGAACAGGTCCCCGAACGTCGGCAGCAGCCAGGCGACCCCGACCGCGGCGAGCAGGCCGATCAGCATCGCCAGGCCGCCGAGGGTGGGGATGGCGGCCGTGTGGACCTTCCGGGGGTCGCTCGGGCGATCCACCGCCCCGAGGCGACGCGCGAGCCTGGCGACCAGCGGTGTGACCAGCCCCGTGACGAGGGCTGCGGTCGCCGCGACCACCAGGTGGGCGAGCACCTACGCGTCCGGTTCGGGGTACACGGGGAACCGCGCGACGAGGTCGCCGATCTCGCCGCGGACGGCCGCACGGTCGTCGTCGGAGCCGGTGAAGGCCCGGTCGATGAGACCGGCGACCGCCGCGAGCTCGCCCGGCCCCATGCCCTGGGTGGCCACCGTGGCCGTCCCGGCACGGATGCCCGACGCGATGGCCGGGGGGTTCTGGTCGAAGGGGATGGCGTTCTTGTTGAGGACGATCCCGGCCGCGTCGGCGCGCGCCTCGGCCTCGGCGCCCGTCAGGCCCTTGCCCGTCACGTCGGCGAGGAACAGGTGGGTGTCGGTCCCGCCGGAGGTGACGCGGTAGCCGCGCTCGGCCAGGCCGCCCGCGAGCGCCCGGGCGTCGTCGAGGATGCGCTGGCTGTACTCCTTGAAGGAGGGGTCCATCGCCTCCTTGAGGGCGACCGCCTTGGCCGCGATCACGTGCTCGAGCGGGCCCCCCTGGGTGCCGGGGAAGACGGCCTTGTCGATCGCCTTGGCGAGGTGTTCCTTCGCGAGGATGATCGCGCCACGGGGCCCACGCAGGGTCTTGTGGGTGGTGAAGGTGACGATGTCGCACCACGGCACGGGGCTCGGGTGCACGCCACCGGCCACCAGGCCGATGAAGTGCGCGGCGTCGCACATCAGCGTCGCGCCGACCTCGTCGGCGATCGACCGGAAGGCCTCGAAGTCGAGCTGGCGGGGGTAGGCCGACCAGCCCGCGATGATCAGCTTCGGCCGGTGCTCCACGGCCAGGTCACGGACCTCGTCCATGTCGATGACCTCGGTGTCCTGGCGGACACCGTAGGAAGCCACGTCGAACCAGCGACCCGAGAAGTTGAGCTTCATGCCGTGGGTGAGGTGCCCACCGTGAGGCAGCGACATCGCCAGGACCTTGTCGCCCGGCGCGACCGTGGCGAAGTACGCGGCGATGTTCGCGCTGGCGCCCGAGTGGGGCTGCACGTTGGCGTGGTCGGCGCCGAACAGCTGCTTGGCGCGGTCGATGGCCAGCTGCTCGAGGGGGTCGACCGCCTCCTCGCACCCGCCGTAGTAGCGCTTCCCGGGGTAGCCCTCGGCGTACTTGTTGGTCAGCACCGACCCCTGGGCCGCGAGCACCGCCGGGGAGGCGAAGTTCTCGCTGGCGATCAGCTGGAGCTTGCTGCGCTGCCGATCGAGCTCGGTGAGCAGCCCGCGGGCCACCTCGGGGTCGAGCTGCTCGAGGGCGGCGAAATCGGGGCCCCAGTAGGTGCCGGCAGGCTGGCGCGTGGGATCGGACAAGCGACGCTCCGTGGACGGGAGGCGGGATACCCCAGGCTACCCCTCGCCACGCTCCGAGTCGCCCTCGCCACGCTCCGAGTCGCCCTCGCCGCGCTCCGAGTCGCCCTCGCCGCGCTCGAGATCCGTCTCGGTGCCTCCGGTCCCGGGCGGCCGCTCCTCGGGGAGCGGCACCGCGAAGGGGTCGAGCTCGCCGGTCGCGACGGCCAGCACCTCTGCGGCGGGCACGACGCCTTCGCGCAGGACGTGCGGCGTGCTGCGGGTCACGTCCACGATCGTGGAGCGGAGGGCCGGGTCCCGGGGCCCGTCGTCGAGGTACACCTCCACGGCGTCCTGGAGCTGGTCGTGGGCGTCCCGTGCCGTGGCCGCCGGTGTCCGCCCGCTGCGGTTGGCCGAGGTGACCGCCAACGGCCCGACCGCCCGGATCAGGTCCAGGGCGACCTCGTCGAGCGGCATCCGCACCGCAACGGTGCCGTCGTTGCGGCCGAGGTCCCAGCGCAGCTGTGGCTGGGCGGGGACGACGATGGTCAGCGGGCCGGGCCAGTAGGCCGCGACGAGGCGATCCAGGACGTCGCTGACGAGGGGGGTCAGCGCCGGCAGCTGCTTCTGGGAGCGCACCAGGACGGGCAGTGGGTGGGCCCGGGCCCGCTCCTTGGCCGCGAAGATCCGGGCGGTGGCCTCGGGGTCGAACGCGTCCGCTGCGACGCCGTAGACGGTGTCGGTGGGCATGACCACCAACAACGCCTCGCGCAGCGCGGTCGCCGCCAGGCCGATGGCGACATCGCGGTCGTCACCGGTCACATCGAGGATCTCGGCCACGCGTTCCTCGCTGGACGGCTGGAAGGAGGTGGACGCTACCTGGCCCGCACCGCGGCGACGGCCCGGTCCCGACCGGTCAGGTCCGCCACCAGCCGCACGTGGGCGAGCCCGGCCTCGCGAGCAGCATCGGTGGCGTCACGGCCCCGCCGGTCGTCGATCTCGACCACGACCGTGCCGCCGGGCCGCAGCCAGGCTCCCGCGAGCTGCAGCAGCCGATCGACGACCTCGTGGCCGTCCGGCCCGCCGACGAGCGCGGCGTCGGGGTCGTGCCCCCCGACCTCGGGCGCCCAGGTTCCCCGGTCGGCCGCGGGGAGGTACGGCGGGTTGGAGACCAGCACGTCGACCTTGCCGCGCCAGGCCGGCGGGACGGGATCGAGGAGCGATCCGCGCAGCACGGTCACCGTCGCGCCGCGGGCAGGGCCGCCCGCCACCGCCTGCCCGTCGCGCAGGCGCTGCGCGTTCACCTCGGCGAGGGCGACCGCCAGCGGGTCGCGCTCGGTGGCCACGACATCGACACCGGGGACCTCCGCCGCGACGGCGCACGCGATGGCACCCGATCCGGTGCCGACGTCGACCACCCGTGGGCGGTCACGGTCGGCGGTGCGGGCGGCGTCGATGGCGACACCAGCCACCACCTCGGTCTCCGGGCGCGGGACGAAGACCCCCGGCGCGCAGGTGAGCTCCAGCGTTCGGAACCAGGTGCGGCCGATGACCTGCTGGAGGGGTACCCGCGCGGCACGCCGCGCCACCAACCCGTCCAGCAGCGCGCCGCCACAGCCGGCGGTGACCCCGGCGACCTCGACGACGTGCTCGACGAGCAGTCGGGCGTCCACCCCGGCGTTCGGGACCCCGGCTGCCTCCAGCCGGGCCGCGACGCGCCGGACCACGTCCGGGTCGACCTCGGGACGTGGCATCAGTCGTCCAGGGCGGCCAGCTTGGCCTCACGCTCGGCCCGGCGGACGGCATCGACGATCGGGGTCAGGTCGCCAGCGAGCGTGCCGGACAGGTCGTGGAGGGTCAGCCCGATGCGGTGGTCGGTGACGCGCGACTGAGGGAAGTTGTAGGTGCGGATCTTCTCCGACCGGTCCCCCGTGCCGATCTGGCCCTTGCGCTCGTCGGCCCGCTCCTTGGCCGCTCGTTCCTGCTCCGCCTGCAGCAGCCGGGCACGCAGGATGGTCATGGCCTTGTCGCGGTTCTGGTGCTGGGACTTCTCGTCCTGGCAGCTGACGACGAGGCCCGTCGGCAGGTGGGTGATGCGCACGGCCGAGTCGGTGGTGTTGACGCTCTGCCCCCCCGGCCCCGACGAGCGGAACACGTCGACGCGCAGGTCGGATGCCTCGACCTGGACGTCGACCTCCTCGGCGACGGGCAGGACCGCGACGGACGCGGTCGAGGTGTGGATCCGCCCTTGGGACTCGGTCGCGGGCACGCGCTGGACCCGGTGGACCCCGGACTCGTGCTTGAGGTGGGCGTACGCGCTCCGGCCGGTGATCTCGACCACGGCCTCCTTGACGCCGCCCACGCCCTGCTCGGTGCGCGACAGGATCTCGGTGCGCCACCCCTGGCCCTGCGCGTAGCGGCGGTACATCTCCAGCAGTTCGCCGGCGAACAGGGCGGCCTCGTCGCCGCCCGCGGCCGGTCGGACCTCGAGGATCACGTCGCGGTCGTCGTTGGGGTCCTTGGGCACGAGCAGGAGCTTGAGCTCCTCCTCGAGGGCGGCCCGGGTCGCGGTCAGTTCGTCGATCTCGGCCCGCATCGCGGTGCGGTCCTCACCCTCGGCGTCGGCGGCCATCTCCCGCGCGGCGCCGAGGTCGTCACCGGCCTGCCGCCAGCGGCGGAAGGTGGCCACGACGTCGGCGAGCTCGGCGTGCTGCTTGGCGAGCACGGTGTAGCGCGCCCCGTCCGAGGCGACGTCGGGGTCGGCGAGCTGGGTCTCGAGGTCCCGGAAGCGGTCCTCGAGCTGATCGAGCTGGTCGAACACGTCAGCCCGTCCGTGGGGGGTCGTCGTCCGCCGCACGTGGCAGCGGTCCGGGCACCTCCGGCAGCGGTTCGCCGTCGGTGCGGGTGGTGGCGTCGGTCAGGTGCACCTCGAGGCCCTCCGGTGCGAGGGTGATGACGCTGTCGAGCGTGTGCGGCACGCGACCCGCACGTTCCTCGCGCGGGACCACCGCCTCGAAGGACCGGATCGCGACCTCGATCTGGTCGGGAGTCGGCTGCTTGGTGGTGATCAGCTGCAGCCACAGGCCCGGCTTCATCAGGCCCCGCACGATCGGGTTGTGCCCACGTGCCGCACCGAGGCGGAGCCCCTCGTAGGCCAGGCCGGCGACCACGGGAAGCAGGACCACGCGCAGCGCGACGTGGTAGAGCACGCCGCCGAGGAAGCCGATGCCCTCCGGGGGCGGCACGAGCACCCCGCCCACGGTGTAGACCACCATCGCGAGCAGCATCACCATGATGAGGAAGTTGGTGCCGCAGCGGACGTGGAGGGTGGAGTAACGGTCCACGTTGCCGGGTTCGAGCACCTCGCCGTGCTCCCATGCCGCGATGGTCTTGTGCTCGGCGCCGTGGTACTGGAACACCCGCCGGATCTCGGGCAGCAGCGAGATCGCGGCGAGGTAGGCCAGGAAGATCGCGATGCGGACGACCGACTCGATGAGGTGGAACCACACGCCGTCGCCGAGGACGCCCCCGATCAGGGCGTCCACACCCTTGGTCCCGGCGGATGGCAGGAAGATGAAGATCCCGACGAACAGCGCGAGGGCGAGCAGCAGCGAGGCCCCGGCGGTGGCGCCCCCGACCGCGTCGCGGTCCTCCTCCTCCAGCGCTTGCGTGGCGGCGATGCCGAGCGCCTTGACCCCGATCGACAACGAATCGACCAAGGCGTAGCAGCCGCGTACGAGCGGACGCTTCAGCCACGGGCGCCGCGTCGGCGCGTCCGAAACGTGGTGGCACTCGAGCCAGATGTCGCCGTCCGGCCGGCGCACGGCGACCGCCCACCGATCGGAGCCGCGCATCATCACGCCCTCGATGACCGCCTGTCCCCCGTAGTAGTGCGGGGCCAGGTCCACCGGGTCGATCGCGGGTCCGGTCGTCTCCGCGCTCACGTGTGGCCCTCCGCCGTCGTCCTCGCACCCGGCGTCGGTGACGGCGCGGGCCCCCACAGGGTAGGGCCCCTCGCGCACCGGTCCCGTCAGTACTCGTAGGGGGCTGCCGGCCGCTCCACGATGCGCTCCTCGATGACGCGCAGGACGGGGACACCGGCGCCGCTGTCGCCCTCCGCGGGGCCCTCGACGCGCCCCTCGAACACCGCCACCGCCTCGACCCAGGTGTCGTCCGGCAGCTCGCCGGTGCCGACGAGCAGGACCTGCCGGACGCTGGCGTCGGCGGCGCAGCACGCGATGGCGAACCGCGACAGCCGGTAGCCGGTGGGGGCCTCGTGGTCGGCAGCGACGAACCCGACGAGCCGCACGGGCGTGCCGAGCAGCGGGCCGTCGGGTTCCACGAGCGCACGCAGGACGGCCTCCCCGAGGCTCAGCGTGACGGCACCGTCGACCGGCTCGGGCAGCGGACCGAGGGCGAACGAGGGGGTGGCCACGCGGTTGGCGCCACCTCGGTCGGCCGCGGCGGCCCCGAGCGGCTGCGGGGCCACGAGCACCAGGGTGAGGATCGGCACGAGCACGAGCAGGCCGATGCGCGGTGCCCGTGCGTGGTCGTGTCCGTGCCCGTGGTCGTGACGGTCCCCGGGGCCCGCCAGCGCCAGCTCGTCCTCCTGCTCACGGAGCAACGACAGCGCGCCGAGGACGATCAGTACCACGGCCGACGCGACCAGCGGCAGCCCGAGCGAGGACTTGACGAAGGAGAGGTGGGCGCCCGACAGCACGAGACGGACCATGACGACGCCGATGACCGTCAGCACGGCGCCCTGGACCTCGCGGCTCACAGCAGCCACCACCCGACGAGCACTGCGGCGGTGAGCGAGACCACCAGGGCCAGTGGCGCGAACGTCACGGCGAACCGTTTGCCGAAGACCCCGGCCTGCATGGCCACGAGCTTGATGTCGACCACGGGTCCGACCACCAGGAACGCGAGCCGGGCCACCATGGGGAACTGCGGGAGGCCGGCGACGACGAACGCGTCCGCCTCCGAGCAGATCGACAGGATGATCGCCAGCAGCGTCAGGACGGCGACCGCCAGGACCACGTTGCCCGCGACGGTGTCGATCACCTCGGGTGGGACGACCGTCTGGGCCGTGGCCGCGACGGCGGCTCCGAGCACCAGGTAGCCGCCGGCGAGCAGGAAGTCGTGCCGGGTCGTCGCGACGAAGGTGCTCAACCGATCGCCGCGGTCGTGGATCCGCCGTAGCGCGCGGACCAGCGCCTCGTCGTCGCCGCGCCGCAGCCAGATGAGGCCGACGACCACCGCCGTCGCGAGGGAGGCGAGGAACCGTGCGGCGACGACCTCGGGCTGGCCGGGGAAGGCGACGGCCGTCGACAGCAGGACGATCGGGTTGATCGCGGGGGCGGCGAGCATGAAGGCGAGCGCAGCGGCCGGCGGCGCTCCGCGCGACACCAGCCGCCCCGAGATAGGGACCGACCCGCACTCGCACCCGGGCAGCAACGTGCCAGCGCAGGCCCCGGCACCCACCGCCAGCGCACCGTTGCGCGGCAGGACGCGAGCGATGAAGGCCGGCGGCACGAGCGCGGCGAGGGCGCCGCTGACCACGACCCCGAGCAGCAGGAACGGTGTGGCCTGGATCATCAGGGCCACGAAGACGGTGGACCACAGCTGGAGCGATGGGACGTCCAGCCACGGCGCGAACAACGGTCGCAGCACGGATGCGGCGAGCACGGCGAGCACCACGGCGGTCGCCGCGACGGGGACGCCCCGGTCGGGGCGGGACGGCGGCCGGTCGAGGACCGGCGGGACGGTCTGCGCCACGCGTGGACTCGATGGGGGTGGACCGGCGACCGGTGGGGGCGCCACGAGGGCGCCCCCGCCGTCAGCGATCAGCGGATCCGGATCTGGACCTTCCGGTAGTCCCGGCCACGACCCGCCGGGTCGTAGTCCCCTTCGATGTTGCCGGCTGCGTCGACCGCGAACCACCGCAGGGTGGTGGTCCGGTCGATGCGGATCGGTGCAGCGGAGTCCCGGGCGTCACGACGCTCGACCACCTGCGAGTCGAAGGTGGGTCGCGACCCGTCGGTGGTGTAGTAGATGGTCGCCGGCTCCGACAGTTCGAACTCCACGTCGACCGGGCCGCTGTACCAGCCGCCGTCGGTCACGTTGGGGGTGGACACCGGAGGCGTGTCGTCGGTCGCGAACTCGTGCGCGACCTCGAGCAGGCCGTACACCCCGCTGGCGAACTCCATGGCCTGGTCGAAACCCTCATCGGCGAAGCTCGGGAAGAACCCGCCGGGCGAGAACCACCCGCCGCTGGCGGTGTTGCGGTTGGCGCCGGCCTCGAAGTTCCAGGCGAAGATCGGCGATCCGCGCTCTACGGACCGGTACCACACGTCGTCGGCCGAGTTGCCGGCCGCCGAGTACAGCACGTCGATGATCGGGCCGGTGCGTCCCGGCTCGACGACGGTGCCGCGGTGCTCGGCGATCTTGCCGAGGATGGTGTGCGACGCCTCGAAGAAGTACTCCTCGACACCGACGCTCGGCCGCTCCAAGGGCACACGGCCCGGCATCCGGTACGCGCCCGGAGCCCACATGAAGTACCCGCCGTGGGTGTGGATGTTCATCGAGAACCGGATGTTGGGGTGGTTGTCGACGAGCCAGACCTCGTTGCGCGTCTCGGCCTCGCTGAGCGGGCTGGGCCCGGCGTACACGTCGCTGGTGCAGCTCGTGCTGGCGCCGCTGTAGCCCTCCCACAGGGTCCCGACCCGGAAGTTGCGGTTCAGGTCCACGCCCCAGGCGTTGCGCGCCGCAGGATCGCTGAGGTTGTCGCCGCAGTGGTTGACCATGCTGCGTCGCTGGGCGGCGAAGTCGTAGAGCGAGTAGTTGGTGCCGTCCGGGTTGACCGTCGGGATGATGAAGGTGTCGAGCTCGTCGACGTACCTGGTGGTCTCGGGGTCGGTGCCGTAGTTGCGCAGCAGCCGCTCCGCGGCCTCGAGCGCGACGACCGGCGTCACCCACTCACGGGCGTGTTCCTGGGAGTACGCCCACACACCGACCTTGGACCCGTCCCGGTGCTTGCCGATCCGGATCGCCTTGACGGTCTGCGGGTCGCGCGAGATCTTGTCCTCGGGCGCGTTCAGGAAGTCCGAGAGGTTGGCGCGTGCAGTGGCCGGGGTCACGCCGCTGCCCGCGTTGCCGCGGTAGGTGTGCGCGTGGATCAGAGGGCTGGCCTCCGGGTGCGCGTTCAGCGCCGCCACGATCTGCGCGGCCGTCCCGTTGACCGCTCCGGCGGCGTCGGTCGACTGGGAGACGGTGATGTGGTCACCGTCGACGGACACCGACAGGGGCGAGTCCGCCGCACCCGGGTCCACGATCTCGATGGTCAGGTCGTTGCCACCCTCGTGGCCGTAGGCGTGCGACCGGACGACGACGCCGGTGGCCGCGCCGCCGGGGGCGGTCACGTTGCCCATCGTGCGCATCGCCTGACGCCGGTACCCGTGGGTCTGGTACGGCAGCTCGATGATCTCGGCGAGGTCGGGGAACTCGGCCGCGAGGGCCTCGATCTTCTCGGTCGAGTCGACCGCGTCCGGGTAGCCGGTGGTGATGAAGCCCCACTGGAACCCGTCGGGGTAGCCGATCTCGTCGTAGGACGCCCACGGCTCGGTCGCGACCGTGATCGTGTCCTCGCCGTAGGTGATGGTCACTTCGTCCGGGATGCCCCCGACGAAGGTCGAGCGCGGGGTGCGGTGGTAGATGTACTGACCCTCGTCGATGAAGGGCTGCAGCGTGAGGCTGTGGGACTGTCCGTCGATCTCGAAGGTGGCGACGACGGTCGGCTCGCCGCTGAACGTGCCGGTGGCCGGCAGCCCTTCGCGGAGGCGCACACCGTCAGCCTGCGAGATCATCCCGGACGGGATCGTGATCGAGGCATCGGTGCCACCGAGGTTGATCGGGGCGCTCCCGACGTTGTTGGCCACGACCACGGCCACGGCGCCTGCCGCCTGGGCGTGGCCGACCTTCTGCGTGAACGGGCAGTCCCCGCGGTCGACGAGGGCGATGGCGCCGGGTGGGAAGTCGATGAGCGGGTCACACGCGTACGTCGGGTTCGCGCTCCCGTCGTCGGCCAGCGCGATCGGACCTGCGAAGCCGCTCACCGGCGCCGACGGACCGAAGGCGGCGCCGGTGACCCCGTAGGACCCGGCCGCGGAGGACGGCTCGTCGACGATCAGCAGGTTGGGGAAGGGACTCGGGCTGAACTCCGCCGCGCGGACCTCCAGCGACAGGAAGTCACCGAAGTCGTTGGTGAAGGTGTCGGCCCGCAGGACCCGGAGCGGCCAGTCGGGGTCGGTCGGGGGCTCCTTGGTCGCTGGTCCACCGCTGCTGGGGGCGCGAACCTGGCCCTGACGCGCACGGGCCTGCTCGAGCACCTCGACACCGTCGAGGCTGCCGAACATCTCCGCCGCCACCTCCTCAGGAGTCGGCAGGTCCTCGAGCGCGACGACCTCGAGATCCATCAGCTCGAGCTCCTCGAGCTCGGTCGGCGTGACGAAGGCGACGCTGCGGACCCTGCCGTCCGGCGTGGGTTCGGCGTAGTGGTCGAGGTTGACCCCGGCCGAGGCCAGGAGGCTCAAGGTGGCGTTGTCGGCGACCTCGATCACCGCCATCAACGTCTCCTCGGGTTCGAGGAGCAGGTCCTCGCCCTCGGCGTGGGCAGAGGGGCCTGGCCCCGTGCCGGCAGTTGGAAGCGTCACGACGAGCGCAAGCGTGACGATGGCGATGGCGAACGGCGACAGGCGTCGCCAGGTACGTGAGGCCCCCATCGGGCGAACCCTCCCATGGGCGCGCCGGTGCGACCGGCCCGCGACCGAACGAACGGATCTGCCGGGGCGATCTCCCACCGTTCTCGGCCGCTCCCACGACCGGGCCCCGACCGGCTGACCGTTGTCCGAAAGGACTAGTCTGTCAAGCACGGCCCCCGTGAGATCGCGCCGACGTGCGACCGTCGCCCGCAGGCGGCGTGTTGGTCCCCCGTGGCCGTCCCGCCGGCTGGCGGCGACCGGTGGGCCGCCGCCAGCGCGAGCGGTACCGGGTCACCTCCGGTCGAGGGAGCGCACGAGGAAGGTGGCCATCTGTCCTCGGGGTACAGCCTGGCTCGGGCGGAAGGTGCCGTCGCGGTACCCCTGGGTGATCTCGGCGGCGGCCACCCGGGCGATCGCCGCCTCGTGAGTCGAGCCACGTACGTCGGTGAAGCGGTGACGGCCCGCAGCCGGCAACCTGAGGGCGCGGTCGAGGAAGCTCGCCAGCTGGCCGCGGGTCACGACCTCGTCGGGCCGGAAGGTGCCGTCCGGGTACCCCGTGGTGATGCCCGCGCGGGCCACCGCGCCGATCCCACGGGCGTGCGGGTGGGAACCGACGTCCCGGAAGCGCGAGGGGTCGCCCGCGGGCAGGTCGAGCGCCCGGGTGAGGAAGGTCGCCATCTGCCCTCGGGTCACCGCGTTGCCGGGCCGGAAGGTCCCGTCCGGGTAGCCGCTGGCGATCCTGCGTTCGACCGCCGTCGCGATGGCCGGGCCGTGCGCGTGACCGACCGTGTCGGTGAAGCCACCGGGCCCGCGGGTCGAAGTCGACGCCGACGACGACGAGTGGCGGATGAAGCGGTTGCCCTCCCAGCCGAGGTTCCAGTGGGTGTGCAGCCACTGGCCCGGGCGGGTCGCGGTCGAGAAGTAGGTGTCGTTGCCGCAGTCGAAGGCCATGGTGGCGCAGCGCGACCCTGCGGCCGGGTAGCACATGACGTCGATCTGCTCGGCGCAGTGACCGGCTCCGTCCGATCCCGGCGCGCCCGGTTGCACGGCCCCCATCGTGTGCCCGAGCTCGTGGAGGGCGACCGATCCGCCGAAGTGTCGTGCCCCGTACACCACCGCGTACATCGGTGCGCGACCGTTGTTGTGGTTGTCCACGGTGCGCCGGTCGTCGAGGAACATGTCGGCCCGTCCGGCGACGTGGGCGTCGGGGGACACGAAGTCGGCGAAGAGCAGGTACTTCTCGTGCGGCCGGTCGTACCCCGCGCGGGCCACCGCGGCGCGCAGGTCGGCGAAGCGGTCGGCACCGACCGCCACGGAGGCGACCGACACCGCGCCCGTGCTGGTGCACCGCACGCGCAGGTCGGCGAGGGGCCCACCGGACCGCTGGGCCGACAACGCGACGGCCTGGTTGGAGCGTTCGAGGGTCGCGCGGATCGTGCCGAGGTGGTCGCTGCGCCGGTCGGCGCCGGGACGGTGGGCGTAGAGCACGACCGTGCGGGCCGATCCATCCGGAGCGCACGAGACCGGCCGACGGGTGCTCGGCAGCGCCCGTGAGCCCGTCGACGCGACGGTGACCGCGTCGTGGTCGTGCCCGTCGTGGTCGTGCCCGTCGTGGAGGTCGCCAGTGTGGCCCTCGGCCGGCTCCGGGTGGGTGTGCGGCGCGACCGTCGTGCCTCGTGCGCCGTCCGGTCCGACGTACTCGATCATGCCGTGGACCAGGTCCCGAACGCAGCCGGTGACCGGGTCGAGGCGGAACGGGGCTCGACAACCGGTGGTGGTGAGCGTCTCGCGCTTGGCGGTGACCACGACGTCGGAGACGTCGGCGATCCCGGACACGGCGGCGACCGCAGCATCCGCGGCGCCGACGACGGGGGATGGGGTGGGACCGGCGCCCATCAGCGGCACCAGCAGCGGGGCGCTCAGCAGGACGGCGGACAGGAGGCGTGCGGTCGGTCGCATGAGAAGCTCCGTCTCGTCGGCCTGCGGGCACGACGGGCCGGACCCCCGACCAGGGGGTCGCGCACCGCGAGGCACCGCAGGTGGCATGTGCCCGCGAGGGGCGGCCACCACACCGACGTTCGAGTGTGTCTGAGTGTCGTTGAGTTTTTTTCGGTACCTCTAGGTACGGCGAGTCCCGGACCACACTTAAGGACTAGATGAGCCGACCACCTGGACGCCTCGCGGGACGGGGCCGTTCCAGCGCCCGGTCGAGGAGCTCAGTTGCGGTCGGTGGGCTCCCCGGCGCGCGTGCCAGCCGTCCCGTCGCCGAACACCTGCAGGAAGCGGTCGGTCGCCTCGATCGTCTGACCCGCCACCAGGTGGAAGGTCTCCTCGGAGACGGCCGCGAGGCGCAGCAGCGCCGAGCGGACCTCGGCCGCGATCGCCGCCACCTCCGCAACGGCCTCGTGCGCTGCGGGGCCCACGGCGGCCACCGGACGTTCAGCCGCTGCGACCTCGTCCAGGAGGGTCGGGAGCGCGATCCCGAGCCCGTGGGCGACCCGAGCCAGGGTCAGATCCTGGAAGTCGGCCGCCTCCGCACCCGCACGCTCGACCGACTGCCAGGTCGCCAGTGAGACGTCCGCACGGACGGCCGCTTCACGCTGTGTCAGGCGCAGAGCCAGCCGGCGACGACGCACCGTGACCGACAACCCACGACCTTCTCCCACCAGGCGCCTCCCGACGTCCCCGCTCCGACCCCGGCACATCTTGCCGTACCGAGCGCGCGAACCGGGAGTCCGGCGTATCTCGCCGACCTCTTACCCGTCCCGCCGATACAGAACGAGTACCGACGACGAGGAACGGGAGTCGCTTCCCGCTCGGAGGAAGATCGTGATCGCCACCAGCGCACAGCTCGTGAGCTCGACCGGCACGGCAGCGGCGCCGACGCCCGGCCTGGCCGACCTCGAGGCCCAGCTGCTCGCGCTGTCGGCGCTGTCGGAGGACGACCACCTGTTCGTGCTCGGCCAGGCTCTCGACACCGCCGCCGCGCTGCTCGCCGCTCACGCACGCCGGGCTGCCGCCTGAGCCTCGGGCGTCTACCGTACGGGCACGAGCGGCCGTTCGGCCGCGGCGGGGGGACCCGAACGTGCCAGGAGCCGTGCCACGCCGGACCGCTGACGCCCCAGCGGCGGTCGCTGAGCACCTCGAACAGAGCCGATCGCTGCACCGGATCGCCGGCGAGGTCGGACATATCGGCGGCTGGACCTTCGACCTCGACGAGCGTCAGCTGATCTGGTCCGACGAGGTGCTCACCCTCCTCGAGCATCCGGTCACCGACGACGTCGAGGTGGACGCCATCGCCGCGTGCCGGCCGGCCGACCGCGTGGCGCTGGCGGCAGCCATCGAGGCCTGCCGCACGGACGGCACGTCCTTCGACCTCGAGGTCGAGGTCGCGACCCGGACCGGGCGGTGGCTGCGGGCTCGGATCGTCGCCGAACCCCAGCACGACGCCGATGGCACCGTGCGGCGCATCATCGGGGCGTTCCAGGACATCTCCGAGCTGCACGCGGCGCGTGAAGCCGCCCGGGCAGCGGGCGAGCGCCTCGCCCTGACCCTCGACCGGGTGTCCGATGGGCTGTGCGTCCTGTCGAACGACCTCGAGGTCACCTACGTCAACGCCCGGGCCGCAGCCGCGCTGCAAGCCCCGATCGAGCGCCTCCTCGGCCGACCACTGTGGGAGGGCGCGGGGGTGCGGTGGCCCGAGCTGTCCGGGGCCTGCCGGGAGGCGGTCGACGAGCGTGTGACGCTCGTGCTCCCCGAGGTCGAGGTCGCAGCACTGTCCGCGTGGATCGAGGTCCGGGTGGACCCCACCGACCACGGGCTCGCGGTGTCGTTCCACGACGTCACCCGGCAACGTGCCGCGCGCGAGGCGCTCCAACGTCGTGAGGTGGTGCTCGCCGATCAGGCGGCGCTGCTCGACACCGCCACCGACGCGATCGTCGTCCGCGACCTCGAGCACCGGATCACCTACTGGAACCGCAGCGCGGAACGCCTCTACGGCTGGAGCGCCGACGAGGCGATCGGCCGCTCGATCCGCGACCTGCTGCACCCCGAGGACCCGAGCGCGTTCGACGCAGCGCAGGCCTCGCTCCTGGCCGAGGACGCGTGGGCGGGGGTCCTGACCCCGAGACGTCGTGACGGTGGGGAAGTGATCATCGAAGCCCGACTGACGCTGGTCCGCGACCCCGGTGGCCGACCACGCTCGGTCCTCGCGATCGCCACCGACGTGACCGAGCAGCGGCGGATGGAGCACCAGCTCGCGCGCGCCCAGCGGCTCCAGGCGGTCGGCACGTTGGCCGGCGGGCTCGCCCACGATCTGCGCAACGTGCTCACACCCGTCCTGATGTCGCTCGAGCTCCTCCGCGACGGCGAGACCGACCCGCTCCGGCTCGAGGTGCTCGAGACCGTGGAGCGCAACACCCGGCGGGGCACCGACATCGTCGCCCAGGTCCTGTCCTTCGCCCGCGGGGTCGACGGGCGGCGGGTCGAGGTCGCGATCGAACCGCTGCTGCACGAGCTCGCCGGCCTCGTCCAGCAGACCTTCCCCCCCGACATCGAGCTGCGAGTGCTCACCTCGCCCGGTGTCGGTGCGGTCCGGGGCGATCCGACACAGATCCACCAGATCCTGGTCAACCTCCTGCTCAACGCCCGCGACGCCATGCCGGACGGCGGCCAGATCGAGCTCCGGGCCAGCGAGGTCACCATGCCGGGCGGTGGCCGCTCCCGTGAACACCCCCTCGCCCCGGGGCCGTACGTGCGCCTCGAGGTCGAGGACACCGGTCAGGGCATGCCGCGGGAGATCAGCGATCGCATCTTCGAGCCCTTCTTCACCACCAAGACGGCCGGCGACGGCACCGGGCTCGGCCTCTCCACCGCCCACACCATCGTGGCGAGCCACGACGGCGACATCGCCGTCGACAGCCGGCCCGGGGAGGGCACCACGTTCACCGTGCACCTACCCGCCGCGCGCACGACCCGCCCCGCTCCGCGCCCGGCACGACCGCCGGATGCGGAGGCACGTGGCAGCGGCGAGGTGGTGCTCCTCGTCGACGACGAGCCGCTCGTTCGCCGCCTCGCCTGCCGCACGCTCGAACGGGCCGGCTACGCCGTCCTGGAGGCCGGGGACGGGGTCGCCGCCCTGGAGGTGATCGACGACCCGGATGCGCGGATCGACCTGCTGCTCACCGACCTGCTCATGCCGCGCATCGGCGGGCGCGAACTGGTGTTCCGGCTGCGGGCCGCGCGTCCCGCTGTCCCGGTCCTGATCAGCTCCGGACTCCCCCCCGCCAACGGCGGTGCGGAGGTGCCCGGCAGCACCTGGCTCAGCAAACCGTTCACCGCGGCGGACCTGCTGCGACAGGTCCAGGTGGCGCTCGGGACGGACCTCGGTCCACGGGCGGCGTCAGCTGCCCGTCAGCCCGACTCGGACGGCAGCGTCAACCGGTAGCCGACCCCCCGCACCGTCTCGATCGTCGCTTCGACCCCGACACGCTGGAGCTTGCGGCGTAGGTACCCGACGTAGACGTCGACGAGCTTGCCGCCGTCCTCCTCGCGCCTCCAGACCCGCCGCAACAGGTGCGCACGCGAGCACACGCGGCCCTCCTGGTCGAGTAGCACCTCGAGCAGCTCGAACTCCCGCGGGGACAGCTCGACCCGCTGGTCGTCGCCGACCACCTCGCGGGTCGACCGGTCGAGCTCCAGGGGGGCCGGGGCCAGCACGGGTGCCCGACCGTCACGGTGGTGGCGTCGCGCAAGGGCCCGGACCCTCACACGGAGCTCGTCCACCGCGAAGGGCTTGGGCAGGTAGTCGTCGGCGCCGGCCTCGAGGCCGCGGACCACGTCGGTCGTGCTACCCCGCCCGCTGACCATCAGGATCGGGACCCAGTGCCCCTCCTGCCGGAGCGATCGGCACAGCTCCACCCCGTCGAGGTCGGGGAGGCGCAGGTCGAGGACGAGCAGGTCGTAGCCACCCCCACGGGCCTCCCGACCGCCGTCGGCGCCCTGGTGGGTCGCGACGGCGGTGAACCCCTCCCGTGCGAGGACGCGAGCGATGGCTTCGGCCGTGGCCGCGTGATCCTCGACGATCAGAGCTCGCAACGGCTCCCTCATGGCGTCCGTCAGTGCGCGCTCAGGCTACCTGGACGGCCATCCGGCCCAGCCACCACGTGCGGTCACCGTCGCGGCACGTAGCGTCAGCGCGGACGACCGGTGACCATCATGGCGGACCCCGACCCGGAGCGAGCCCTGGACGACACGCCCGCCGACCCGCAGGCCCTGGCCGAGCTCGTGCACGGCCTGGCCAACCACGTCGGTGCGCTGCTGCTCGGCATCGACCTGCTGCGCGGCGAGGACGACCTGCCCGCACACGCGACCGAGACCCTCGACGCGCTGCTCGGCGAGGTGCGGGCAGCAGCCGCCATCCTGGCCCACCTGCAGGAGCTCGCACCGAGCCTCGACCGGCCTCACCCGGGCGCCGGCTGACACGACGACGCCGCCGGACGGACCGGCGGCGTGACGTGGTGAGGCGCTCGGTGGCCTCAGGCCTGCTTGGCGGACTTCTCGAGGCGCCGCTTGAAGCGGTCCACCCGTCCACCGGCGTCGACCAGCTTCTGCTTGCCGGTGTAGAACGGGTGGCACTGGTTGCACAGCTCGACGGAGATCCTGTCGACCGTCGCGCGCGTCTCGAACTTGTTGCCGCACGAGCAGGTCACGCTCGCGAGCGAGTACTCGGGGTGGATGCCCTGCTTCACGTTCGGGTCTTCCTGCGTGCGTGGCGCGAGGCACCGCACGACTGGCCGGGGGTCTGGAGCCCGGTGGGCCACGGTCGTCCGCGGACGGTCCGACCGACGTCGGTCCGGGTCACACGGTCCGTGAGAGGCCACACACGAGACGCGCCGACGACGGCGCGTGGACGGGACGGTACCGAGCCGAACGCCCGCCGTCACCTCCAGCCACCCCACGCCGTGCGTCCGGCGACCGGCCCGGCCGTCGATCAGGGCGTGACCCCGGCGGCGACGATCAGTCGCCCGAGCAGTTCCTCGTCCCCGCGGTGCTCGAGGGCGTCGAGCTCGGGGGCGTCGCTGCGGCCACCTGCGAGGGCCAGAGCGTCGGCCGGGGTCAGCCGCAACGTGGCCGCAGGGGCCTCACCGTTCCCGCCGCCGCGCGACAGGGTCCCGCTCCCGAGATCGAGGTCGGCCACGTCCTCGCCGGCGATCTCGAACCGCACCGTGACCGCGTCGTCGACACGGGTCGGCAGCGTCCGGGCCCAGGACCGCAGGGCCTGCTCGACGATGATCGGGACGTGCTCACCCGACAGTCCGTCGAGCCGGCCGACCGCGGCCCGGATGTCCCGTTCGTGGCAGGCGAGGTCGAACAGACGCATCCGCAACCACGAGGCCATCCGCATCGGACCGAACAACGACCTCGTCTCCTGGGTGAGCTGGTCCGGTGTCAGCTGTTCGAGCGCCACGAGGCGCCGGGCGAACGCGTCACGCGCCTCGGCGCGCAGCTCACCGTGCGGCAACCCCCGACGGGCCTGCACGTCACGTTCGACGTAGCGACCGATGTCGTGACGTAGGTGCGGCAGGTCGGGCACCTCGACGTCCGGGTCGAGGTCCGGGTCGCCGAGCAGGTTCCGCTCCACGCCCGTGCAGTGCGCGAGGTGGTCGTGCACGTCCCAGCCCGGGCACCCGGTGTCAGCCCGCCAGGCGGCCTCGTCGAGGCCGTCGGTCGCCGCGAGCAGACCATCCAGCGCGGCCCGGTAGGCGGCGACGAACTGGTCGCGCTGTGCGGTGCGGTCGGTGGTCACGGGTGCTCTCCCATCGCGGACCCCGCTGCGCACGCTACCGCCGGACGGTGTCCGTCCCCACCTCGGGGTGGGACCCCGGCCCGATGGTCACCGGCCCGGGCGCCACGCACCGGCACCGGCGGTCTTGACTGGCCGCGACCTGCCCTGGAGCCGCCCGTGTCCCTCCTGCCCCGCCCGATCAGCGACCTCGTCGGGCGGCTCACCGGACGGACCCGCCGGGTCTGGTCGACCGAGGGCCGTGCCCACATCGAGTACCGGCCGGGGGCGAGTTCGACCTGCTCGACGACCGCCAGCTCGCCGAGCAGCTACCGAAGGTGACCGTCTTCGCGCGGGTCACCCCCTTCACAAGGTCCGCATCGTCCGGACGGCACAGCGCGAGATCAGCTTCATCTTGCTCGGCAGCCTCGTCGGTGGTCGACCGCCCCTCAGCACGCGGCAGCTGCTGCTGGTCAACCTGCCCACCTTCCTCGAGCTGCCGGCGAGTGACTCCGGCTCCGAGTCGGGTGCGGCTGCGCCGCCCCGCCTTCGATGAGCGGCCGAACGGCGTCAGCTGTGGCACCCTTGCCCCCACGGGCGGCGCACGCCCGTGCGGTGCCCCGGTCCGTGGGCCCGTCACACCTCGGCCCCGGAGACCCACCCGTGAGCCAGCAGCAGATCCCCGGCTACGCCCCACAGCCCGTCTCGACGCACGCGCCCGAGGTGCGCTCGCGCTTCATGAAGCGCGTCTACGCGAGGTTGGCGCTCGGCATCGCCGCGTTCATCGCCATCGAGGTCTACCTCTTCTCCGAAGCCTCGGGCTACCTGGCGTACGAGATCGCGAACGCGCTGCTCGGCCCGTCGTGGCTGCTCGTGCTCGGCGGCTTCATGCTCGTGTCGTGGCTCGGGACGAGCTTCGCCTGGAAAGCCCAGAGCGCGGCCATGCAGTACGGCGGGTACGCCCTGATGATCGCCGTCTACGCGGTGATCTTCACCCTGCCGCTCGCGATCGCGGCCAGCGAGCCGCAGCTCGACGGTGTCATCTCGACCGCAGCGTGGATCACCGCGCTCGGCTTCGCCGGCCTGACCGGCATCGCCCTGACCACCAGCAAGGACTTCAAGTTCCTGCGCGGCCTGCTGGTGTGGGCAGGGATGCTCGCCCTCGGCGCCATCGTGGTCGCCGTGCTGGTCCCGTCGGTGCAGCTCGGCGCGTGGTTCTCCATCGCGATGATCGGCCTGGCCGGCGGCGCGATCCTCTACGACACCCAGAAGATCTACCACTCCTACCCGCCGGACCGTGAGGTCGCCGCCGCGATGAGCCTCTTCGCGTCCGTGATGCTCATGTTCTGGTACGTGCTGCGCCTCCTCAGCCGCCGCTGAGCGACGCCCCCGCACACCGACGAGGCCTCCGCCGATGGCGGGGGCCTCGCTCGTGCCACCAGGAACCCGCGGATACGCGCGTTCACGGAGCCGGGGCCAGCCCCCGGCCCCAGCTACCCCTAGCGAACCCGCGGATACGCGCGTTCACGGAGCCGGCCGACGCCCGCGGCTCGGCGACGACCGAGAGAACACGCGGATACGCGCATTCTCTCGGGGTGACCGAGGCGTCAACCACGCCCACCGGGTCGGTGCCCGCGTGGGACGGGGCGGGTCACTGGAGGTTGGACTTGCTGATCAGCTGGAGGAACTGCTCGTTGGTCTTGGCGGCCTTGAGCTTGTCGATCAGCAGGTGCAGGGACGCCTCGGTGTCCATCGTGGCCAGGAGGCGACGCAGCTTCCAGATGGTGTCGATCTGCTCCTGGGGCAGCAGCAGCTCCTCGCGGCGCGTGCCGGAGGCCTGGATGTCGATCGCCGGGAAGATGCGCTTCTGCTCCATGCGGCGGTCGAGGCGCAGCTCCATGTTGCCCGTGCCCTTGAACTCCTCGAAGATCACCTCGTCCATCTTCGAGCCGGTCTCGATCAGCGCGGTCGCGATGATGGTCAGCGATCCGCCCTCCTCGATGTTGCGGGCCGCCCCGAAGAACCGCTTCGGCGGGTAGAGAGCGGCCGAGTCCATGCCACCGGACATGATCCGGCCCGAGGTCGGCGCGGTCTGGTTGTAGGCCCGGCCGAGCCGCGTGATCGAGTCGAGGAGGATGACCACGTCCTTGCCGCGCTCGGCGAGACGCTTGGCCCGCTCGATGGTCAGCTCGGCGACCTGGGTGTGGTCCTCGGCGGGCCGGTCGAAGGTCGAGGAGATGACCTCGCCGTCGGTGGAGCGCTGGAAGTCGGTGACCTCCTCGGGACGCTCGTCGACGAGGACGACCATCAGCTCGAGGTCGGGGTCCGAGGCCTCGATCGCGGCCGCGAGCTGCTTGAGGATCGTGGTCTTGCCGGCCTTCGGAGGCGAGACGATCAGGCCGCGCTGCCCCTTGCCGATCGGTGCCAGCATGTCGACGAGGCGCATCGCCATCGTGGCGTTCTCGCCACCGGCGAGGCGCAGCCGCTCGGTCGGGAACAGGGGGGTGAGGTCCTTGAACTCGGCGCGCTTGGCGCGGCCCTCGAGCTCGGCGACGGCCTCACCCTCGATGCTGTCGACCCGGCCGAGCGCGGGGAACTTGTCGTTGTTCCGGTTGCGCCGGATCGGTCCGGCCACGCGGTCACCCCGGCGCAGGTCGTAGCGGCGCACGAACGACTGCGAGACGTAGACGTCCTTCGGACCGGAGAGGTAGCTGGTCACGCGGAGGAAGCCGTACCCCTCGGGGAGCAGGTCCAGGATGCCCTCGCGGACCTCGGCCTCGTCGAGGTTCTCGTGCTGACCGCCGGGCTGGCCCGCGCCCTGGCCACGGTTCTTGCGCCGGCGCTCGCGCTTGGCGCGGTTGCGGGCGCCGTCGGAGTCGTCGCCGTCGTCGTCCTCGCCACGGTCGTCGCGGTCGCTCCCGCTCGGACGGTCGCCGCGTTCCTGGTCGCGGTCTGCACGCGGCTGCTCGCGATCGGGGCCGCGTCCACCGCTCGGCTGGTCCTGGTCGCGCCCCGACCTGGCGCGGTCATACTCGGCACGAGGCCGGTCGTCGCGATCGCGTCCGTCGCGGCCACGGTCGTCGCGGTCGTCGCGGTCCTCGCCGCCGCGTCCACCGCGTCCACCGCGGTCGCGAGCACCACCGGTCGGGCCGCCGCGCCGACGCGCGACGAGCGCGGCCGCGGTCGAGCCACCTTCGTCCCCCGCACCGTCGCCGCTCGGCTCGGAGATCGCCGCTGCGCTGGACGTCGCCGCGTCGGACGTGGCCGCGTCGGACGCCGCCGTGTCGGACGCCGCCGTGTCGGAGGCTGCCGTGTCGTCGCCGTCGCCGCTCGGCTCACCGTTCCCGCCACCGCCAGCGCCGATGATCAGGTCGACGAGGTCGGCCTTCTTCATCCGCTGGTAGCCGCGGAGCTCGAGCGCTCCGGCGATCTGGCGGAGCTCGGCGAGCGCCTTGCGCTCCAGCAACGTGCGGTCCATCTGGATCTCCCGATCGTCGGCATCGCAGCCGGCTCGAGGTGTCGACGTACGCGGCGCGGAGACGCGCCGTGGGTCAGGTGACGCTCAGGCCTCGAGCGAGGCCTGGTAGACCTCCCAGTCGGCGAGGAAGCGCTCGAGACCAGCGTCGGTCAGGGGGTGCTTGACCATCTGGTGGAACACCTTCGCCGGCAGGGTCGCCACGTTCGCGCCGACCGCAGCGGCCTGGGCGACGTGCTGCGGCGAGCGCAGCGACGCGGCCAGCACCTCGGTCCGGTAGCCCTGGATGCGGAAGATGTCGGCGATCTCGGCGATCAGCGCGATGCCGTCGTTGGCGATGTCGTCCAGCCTCCCCGCGAAGGGCGAGACGTAGGTCGCACCGGCCTGCGCGGCCAGGATCGCCTGGGGCGCCGAGAAGCACAGCGTGACGTTGGTCTTGACCCCGCGGTCGGTGAGCTGGCGGCACGCGCTGAGCCCGGCGGGCGTCAGGGGCAGCTTGATGACGACGTTGTCGGCGATGGCGGCGAGCTCGGTCGCCTCGCGCAGCATCCCGTCGGTGTCGGTCGCCACGACCTCGGCACTGACGTCGCCACCGACCTCGTCGCAGATCTCGCGGATGATGTCGGCGAAGGCGCGCTTCTCCTTGCCGGCGAGGGTCGGGTTCGTCGTGACCCCGTCGAGCACCCCCCACCCGTTGATCTCGGTGATCTCGGCCAGGTTCGCGGTGTCGAGGAACAGCTTCACGTGGGGCTCCGATGTGGCGGGCAGCCAGAGGCGTGGGTCCGCAGAAGGTGTGCGGGGAGGTGGGGCGGCGAGGCGGATCACGCACCGTCGGCGCGAGGGCGACACCCGGCTGATCGGTGGAGGCCCGGAGGGTCCCGACGACCGGTGCCGCAGGTCCGCAGGGGTCAGCAGCAGGTGGACCGGGTGGGGAGTCCCCGCGTCGCAACGACGCGGTACGGCGGCATCATACTCGCCGTCGTGGGCACTGCACGCAGTTCCCTGCGCCTGACAGACCGCACCCGTCCTCTGGGCAGACCACGGCGCCGGCCAGGTCCATGGCGAGGTGGTGCACCACGAAGCCGTGGCGCTCGGCGACGCCGGCCAGCACCCCCGACGTGGCGCCCGGGGCACCGGTCACGACGGCGGCGACGGAGGGTCCGGCACCCGACAGCCACGCGTGGATGCCCGCGCGGCGGAGCTCGTCGACCACCGCGCCGGTCGCGGGCATCGCGGCGAACCGGGCCGGTTCGTGCAGACGGTCGCCGGCGAGCCCGACCGCCGCCGGCCACACACCGGTCAGGGCGGTCAGCACGTGACCGGCCCGGGCCGCCTGCACGGCCACGTCGGCCCGCGACAGCTGCTCGGGCAGGACGGCGCGGGCCGAGGTGGTCGCCTGTCGGGTCGCCGGCACGAGCACCACCGGACGCAACGCGGGCGCCGGGTTGACCCGACGGACCACGAGGTCGCCGTCGTCACCGTCGGCGCAGGCGACCAGACCACCGAGCAGCGCAGGACCGACGTTGTCGGGGTGCCCCTCGATGGTCGTCGCGAGCCCGAGGAGTTCACGGTCCCCGAGGACGACGTCGGTCAGCGCGCGACCGAGGACGAGGCCCGCCACGATCGCACCCGAGGAGGATCCGAGACCGCGTTCCAGCGGGATGCGGTTGTCCGCCTGCAACGCGACGTCCGGCACCGGGACGTCGTAGTGGTCGCAGAAGCGGACCAGCGACCGCCACACCAGGTTGTCGTCGTCGGTCGCGACCTCGCCGGCACCCTCGCCGAGGGTGAGGACGCGTTCGGCCTGGGCGCCGCGTGGGAGCGAGCGCACCACGAGCCGGGCGACGCCCGTACCACCGGTGGCTGGTTCGGCCAGCGCGAGACCGAACGCGTCGAAACCCGGCCCGAGGTTGGCCGTCGTCGCAGGGACGGCGACCGCGTGGTGACGGACCTGGGTCACGCGGACCCCTCGATCAACCCGAGCGCACGGGCGGCCGCCTCAGGTTCGGCCGGCACCGTCACGGGGGCCCCGGCCCCGCTGATGGCCCACTCGGGGTCCTTCAGCCCGTGCCCGGTCAGGACGCACACGACGGTCTGACCGGGCTCGAGCTCCCCAGCAGCGTGCAGCTGGAGGAGGCCGGCGACCGACGCGGCGGAGGCCATCTCGACGAAGACACCCTGACGTGCGAGCTGGCGGTAGGCGGCGATGATCTCGCGGTCGGTGACCGATCGGATCGAGCCGTTCGACCCCGCGACGGCCTCCATGGCCTGGTCCCAGGACGCCGGGTTCCCGATCCGGATCGCGGTCGCGATGGTCTGCGGCTTCTCGACCGGGTGGCCCATGACCAGCGGTGCGGCGCCGGCTGCCTGGTAACCGCGCATCACCGGCAGGTCACCGGTGACCCCGTCGGCGAGGTACTCGCGGTAGCCGCGCCAGTAGGCGGTGATGTTGCCGGCGTTGCCGACCGGCATCACGTGCACGTCGGGGGCGCGACCGAGCTGGTCGCAGACCTCCCACGCGCCGGTGCGCTGCCCGTCGATGCGGTAGGGGTTGACCGAGTTCACGAGGCTGACCGGGTACCGCTCGGCCAGCTCGCGGCACATGACCAGCGCCTGATCGAAGTTGCCGTCGATCTGCAGCACCTTGGCGCCGTGGACCAGCGCCTGGGCGAGCTTGCCGAGCGCGATCTTGCCCTTCGGCACGATGACACCGCAGGTCATACCGGCCTTGGCGGCGTACGCGGCGGCCGACGCGGAGGTGTTCCCCGTCGAGGCGCAGATGACCGCCTCCGATCCGGCCTCCTTCGCCTTCGAGATGGCGACGGTCATCCCGCGGTCCTTGAAGGATCCGGTGGGGTTGACCCCGTCGTACTTGAGGTGGACCTCGCAGCCGGTCAGCTCGGACAGGACCTCGGAGACGATCAGCGGGGTCCCGCCCTCGCGGAGGGTGACCACGGGCGTGTCGTCGGTGACCGGCATGCGGTCGCGGTACTCGTGGATGAGGCCCCGCCACACGTGGGCGCCGCGGCGCTCCGGGTCGACGCTCACGACCACACCTCCGACTCGACGCGCAGGACGCTGGTGACCTTGCGGACGCACGACGAGGCCTCGAGGGACTCGACACAGGCGCGCAGGTCGCCTTCGCGCGATCGGTGGGTGATGAGGACCAGCTGGGCGGTGTCCCCCGAGCCCTCCTGCCAGACCTGCGCGATCGACACGTCGTGGTCACCGAAGGTCCTGGCCACCTCGGCGAGGACGCCGGGTTCGTCCGCCACGGCGAGCAGCACGTAGTACTGGGTCTGCAGGTCCTCGATGGGCCGCAGCGGCTTGGCGCGGTGGTCGGAGGCGATGGGCCCCCGGGCGGTCTGCATGAGGTTGCGCGCGACGTCGATCACGTCGCCGACGACCGCGGATCCGGTCGGCAGCGAGCCGGCGCCGCGGCCGTAGAACATCAGCTCGCCGGCGGCTTCGGCCTCGACGTAGATCGCGTTGAACGACTCGCGGACCCCGGCGAGGGGGTGTTCCTTGGGCAGGAACGTCGGGTGCACGCGGACCGCGACGCGGTCGTCGACCTCCGAGGCGATGCCGAGCAGCTTGATCACGTACCCGAGCCGGTCGGCGACCTCGATGTCGGTCGCGCTGACGGACTCGATGCCCTCGCGGAAGACGTCCGCCGCGTGGACGGTGGTGTCGAACGCGAGCGAGGCGATGATCGCGGCCTTGGCGGCGGCGTCGTGACCGCCGACGTCGGCGGTGGGGTCGGCCTCGGCGTACCCGAGGGCCTGCGCCTCGGCGAGGACGTCGGTGTAGGCCGCCCCCTCCTCGGTCATGCGCGTCAGGATGTAGTTGGTGGTGCCGTTCAGGATGCCGACCACGCGGGTGATGCGGTCGCCGGCGAGCGATTCCTTGAGCGGCTTGATGATGGGGATGGCGCCCGCGACAGCTGCCTCGAAGGCGAGGTCGACCCCCGCGGTGCGGGCCAGCTCGGCGAGCTCGGGGCCCTCGTGGGCGATGAGCTCCTTGTTGGCGGTCACCACGGGCTTGCCGAGCTCGAGGGCGCGGCGCATGAGGGTCGCGGCGAGGTCGCGGCCGCCCATGACCTCGATGATGAGGTCGACGTCGTCGGCTTCGACGACGGCCATCGCGTCCTCGGTGTAGATCTCCTGCGGCAGCGGGAGGTCACGGACCTTGGTCGCGTCGCGGACGGCGACACGGGTGATCTGCAGCCGGGCACCGGTCCGGGCCGTCACGTCGTCGGCCCCGCGGTCGAGGATGGTGACGACGCCGGCACCGACGGTGCCGCAGCCGAGCAGGCCGATGCGGATGACGCGGTCCACGGGTGACCTCGGGCGGGCGGGACGGGGAGGCGCCGGAGCCTACCCCTCACCTCTCCCGCGGCCCGCCCGAGCCCTCCGGTGCGTGTCAGCCCTGGCCCTCAGCGGGTCACCGATCGGGCAGCGGCGCGAACAGGTCGACGGCGTTGCCGTCCGGGTCGTGCAGGGTCGCGTACCGCTGCCCCCAGGGTGCGTCGAACGGGGCGAGGTGGGACGAGGCGCCCTCGGCGACCAGCTCGCCGTGCAGCGTGTCGACCTCGGCGGGGGTGTCGACGAGGAAGGCGAGCGCGACGCGTGGCGAGCCGGTCGGGGCCCGCCAGCTCGGGTCGAAGCTGGTGATGGTCGAGACGGGATCGAAGGCGATGCGCAGCCCACCGGGGAGGGTGGCTTCGACGTGGGGTTCGTCATCGGCGTCGGCGGGCAGGTCGAGCCCGAGCCGGCGGTAGAAGGCGAGCGAGGCGGCGAGGTCCTCGACGACGAGCCCGATCATGTCGAGACGTGGTGGCACGGGAAAGCTCCTGGTCGCTCAAGCGGCGCGGGGTGCGGCGCCGGGGGCCCGAGCAGCCTGCCCGACCACGACCTCGGGGCGCTTGGACGTTCCGGACACGAGCGTGGCGCGGCCCCTGGTGAGCGCGCCGGTCGGCGGCCGTCCGGTGAGCTGGCCCACCTCGCGCGTGAGGTGGGCCTGGTCGGTGAAGCCGAGGTCGGCGGCGAGCTGGGCCAGGTCGCCGAGACGCGCGGGACCGGCGGCCAGCACACGTTGCACGCGGACGACACGCTGGAAGCGCTTCGGGCCGTAGCCGATCGCCGTGACGACACGGCGTTGGAGCTGACGTGCGGACAGGCCGACCCGGTCGGCGGCGTCGGCCACGTGGCGCGTCGGACCGCCGACGAGCCAGGCGAGAGCGGCCAGTGCCGCGCGGTCGAGTTCGACTGCCGGCGCGAGGCCCGGGAGCTGGGTGAGGGCGGCGAGGCGTCCGTGGGTGCCCTCAGCGGCGGCGAGGCGCTCGTCGAGCCGGCGGCCTGCGTCGCCGACGACGTCCGCGACCGGGACGTTCAGGTCGATCAGGGCCGATGCGGGGACGCCGAGGACCCGTTCGGTGCGGCCGGGCCGCAGCCGCAGGGCGACGTGCTCGGTGCCAGCTGGGAAGTCCGGGACGGACGGTCGCGTCATGGGGCCGACGATGACGGTGCCTCGGGTCGAGGACCACAGCACGTCGGCGCACCCGTCGGGGACGACGGCCATCGGATCGGCGGGCGCCGGACCGGTGGTCGCGGTCCAGGCGCAGGCGATCTCGCGCCGCCAGGGGCCGGTGGGGTCGTGCTCCCGGTAGGTCACCTCGTCCGTTCCGATCAGCTTCCGGCGGTGGTCCGCACCGCACGACGCTCGATCACCGGCACCTCCACCACCACCTCCGGCCCCTCGAAACTGCCCAACTCGAACTCCCCCGCCAACACCGGACCCTCCACGGTGTACCACGCCTCGTACACCACCCGCGCCGACACCTCGAACACCTCACCCTCACCGTTCAGATGCACCGGCGTGTGCGTGAACGTGTGCGTGCATCCCACGCCGACGGCCGCACCCGCCGACCACACACTCCCCCGCCCCTCACACACCCGCGGCTCGGACCCATCCCCCGGCACGAACCGGCTCGACACCGGCACCACCCACGCCGTCACCGTGAACTGCCCCGCCGACACCGACCCCGACAACCCCTCGAACGCCCCCTCATCCACCGCCAAGTACATCGGGAACCCCGTCAACACCTCCGACCCCAACGGCGGCGCAGTCACCAACCCCGGCACCGGCGGCTCCAACCGATCGAACGCCTCCTCGATCAGAGGACCTACCACCAGGTCCCCAGCAGGGTCCGTCACCCCCGGCACGTACCAACGCAACTGCCGCACATCGTCACACACCCAGTAGAAGAAGTGCGCGGCCCGGTGCACGAGCGAGTCATCAGCCAGGACGGTCGACCGATCGAAACCGTCGCTGACACCCTCAACATGGCACATCGAGGCCGTCCCCACGACGGGCGCGGTGTCTGTCTCTCGCGATCCCTCGCGCTCGTTCTCGTCCTGAGCCCAGAGATCGACGCTCGCCTCGCCTGACGCAGCGCCGGCGTTGTCGAACCCCTTCTCGGGCTCATCGGCATGGGCCTGACCACCGATGACAGCGATCAGCATGCCAACAGTCAAGGCGAGGGTGGCGGCCGCCCTATACACGGCACAGCTCGGTGTCCTCAGCCGAGCCAGCCTCTACTGCCCGGTAGTCGAACTCATCCTCACCAACCTCGAGGAGCGTGTAGGTCGTCTGGAAGATGAACGCCTCGGGTTCCTCCCTCGCGTCGCTCAGCCGCTCCCCATCAGCGCTGTAGAGCCCGGTCTCGGGGCCGATCACCCGACACTCCTGGATGACGATCGGTCCCGTCCCGGCCTCCACCACCCGGACCCACCGGACCTGTGTATCCGGGCTCAGCGAGACGTGCCCCTCGCTCCGGCTACGGAGACTGGCCACGAACGAATCCAACAGGTCGCCCGCAAGGTGGTCCGAGAGTTCCGCCTCGTCGAACTCCCCCGTGCGCAGGGCCAACTGCGTCACCTCGTACGTACCCGCGTGAAGCTCAAGCGCCGCCTCTTGCAGCTCCACGGGGATGTCGGAGTCCGGGTCTGGTTCGAGTGGCGGCAGGGGTGGGTAGAGCGGCTCCTCATCGTCGTCCGGCGGAGGCGGTTCGGGATCGTCGGTCACCTCGACCGGCGGCTCGGTCTCGACCGGCGCAGCCGACCCGTCGTCATCCAGCACCAGCGCGCCATCGTCGTCGCCCGTGCACGCGGTTGCTGTCACCGCGAGCACCGCGACCGAGACGATCACGCGTCGCGTACGCACCGGACCACTCCCCCCGTCGGGACCTGTCGGCCGCGGGTCAGGCTAGCCCTGGGCCGCGCCGGGGTCACCGGCGGATCGCGTCACCTGTGGACGAAGGAGCACGCACGGCGGTCCAGCTCGCCGGTGGCGCGGACCGAGATCGCTCAGGCGATCGAGGGAGCACGCACGGCGGTCCAGACCGTGGCGTGGGGGCGGAAGCCGAGGCGCCGGTAGAGGTGGTCGGCGGGACCGGCAGGCTCGGCGCCGATGCCGATGCGGCTGCCGGGGTGGTCGGCGAGGTGGGCTGTGACCGCCCGGTGGGTCAACGCCGATGCGATGCCGAGCCGCCGGTGCACCGGGTGGACCACCACGTCCTCGACGGTGGCCAGCCCCTGCCGGTCGTGGAGGAGGACCGCGCGCGCGACCGGCCCGCCGTGTCTGAGCGCCAGCCAGATGGTCGCGCGACCGGCGGCGGACAGCTCGCGGTAGATGTCGACCGCCCAGGCGGTGAACGCCTCGTCGCTGGCCCGCCAGTCATCGGTGCTGTCGCCCGAGGCGTAGCGGTCCAGCACCGAGACGGCGTGCCAGCGCCGCTCGACCTCCACCGGCGTCGCGTCGGCGCTCACCTCCATCCCCCGGGCGCCGGGGGCGAGGGACGGTGGCGCGACCGTCACCAGCTCCGCGGGCGCCTCGACCGGCGCGACCGGTTCCGCCAGCAGCAGGATGGTGGTGGGGTGCAGATCGAGGCCGAGGACACCCGCGGCCTCGACCAGGTCCGGGTCCGCGGCCGGCACCTCAGCAGGTGCGTCGACCGGGAGCGGGGTCTCCCAGCGCAGCTGGACGTGCTGCACGCCGAGCTTGCCGACGGTGTCGGTGAAGCGTGCCGACCAGGGTTCGAGGTCACCGGGGGCAGGTGGCGACTCGAGGTCGATGGTGTTGCCGTCGCGGAAGTCGGGACGCGACGGCGTCCGGACGCTGACGTGGTCGCGGGCGTAGGTGACCAGCGTCCGCGGCGACAGCCCGGTGCGGCTGACCGCCAGACCCAGACGTTCGTCGAGCCGGCGGAGCTTGGGGTTGGCCGCCTGGTCCGTCCGCGTCCGATCGTCGCTCACGAGCTCCCCCCGGCAGCGGCGGTCGTTCGCAGCCGATCCAGGGCACGGCGGCCGATGGCGAGGAACCGTTCGTCGTCGTCACCGACCTCGAGGAAGATCCCGGTGAACAGCGCGGCCCAGCCGGCAGCCCGCGCCCACAGGGCTGGATCGCGGTCCCCGTACGCGTCCGCGAACACGGGGTGGACGGCGACGTCCCACAGCAACCAGACCGCGGCGAGGTCCGTCGCGCGATCGCCGGAGGTCACGTCGCCCCAGTCGATCACCGCCGCGAGGCGATCCCCGTCGACCAGGAGGTTGCGCGGGTGCAGGTCGCCGTGGAGCCACGCCGGCGCATCGGTCGCGACCGGCGCTGCACGCGCTGCACGCCAGGCCGCCGTCAGCGGCGTGACGTCCCACCCGTCGGCAGCGAGCCGCGCGATCCGAGCGTCGAAGCCGAGCTCGCGCTCCGCCAACGGCACGCCCCGGAAGCGGTTCTCCGGCGCCGTCGACGGGGCCGGGACGTGCAGCGCGCGCAGGAAGCTGCCGAGCGCTGCGGCCTCGTCGTCGGCGGGAGGCTGGAGGTCGGCCGCCTCGCCGTCGAACCAGGGCACGACGCTCCAGGGCCACGGGAAGCGGTCGCTGGGAACCCCGGTACGCAGCGGTGTCGGCGTGGGCAACGGCAGCCCGGGGGCGATCCTCGGGAGCGTCACCTGCTCGTTGCGCGCCAGTTCAGCCGCGACACCGCGTCGCGGGAGGCGGACGGCGGCGTCGTCCCCGAGCCGGTAGGTCGCGTTGTCCCAGCCACTGGCGGCGGGTCGCAGCGGCTGCGACACGAGATCGGGGTGCTGGTCGGCCAGCAGGGCCCGCACCAGCGCCTCGTCGACCACGACCTCGGCGACCGGCGTCCTGGCGGGGCCGGCAGCCGCCCCCGTATCCGCTGGGTTCATCGGGTCACCGGCGGCGCGGACCGAGGGCCCTCAGGGCCCGAGGGAGCACGCACGGTCATCGGATCGGCACGTCGCGGCGGACGAGGTCCTCGAGGGTCTCGCGGCGCACCAGCTCGCGGGCCTGACCGTCCTTGACCAGGACGGCTCCCGGGCGGGGCAGCAGGTTGTAGTTGGAGGCCATCGAGGCGGTGTAGGCACCGGTCGCTGCGACGGCCAACAGGTCACCGACGGCGAGGTCACCGGGCAGCGGGGCGTGCTCGCGCACCAGGTCACCGGATTCGCAGTGCTTGCCGACGACGGTGACCGCCTGCGGCTCGGCCTCGCTGGTGCGGTTGGCCAACGTCACCTCGTGCACCGCGTCGTACAGCGCGGGACGGATGTTGTCGCCCATCCCGCCGTCGACCGAGACCCACGTGGTCAGCCCGGGGAGCGGCTTGATCGTGCCGATCTCGTAGAGGGTCAGCGTCGAGGGTCCGACGATGGCACGACCCGGCTCGACGATCAGCCGCGGGCGGGGGAAGTCGAGCCGTTCGCACGCGTCCTCGACCGCTTCGAGCACGGCCTTCCCGTAACGCTTGACCTCCACGGGGTGGTCCTCGTGGGTGTAGCGGATCCCCATCCCGCCACCGAGGTTCAGCTCGCTCAGGACGATCCCGTGCTCGTCGCGCCAGCGGGCGAGCAGGTCGAGGCACACGTCCGCGTTGGCGATGAACGGGTCGGTCCCGAAGATCTGCGACCCGATGTGCGCGTGGATGCCGACGACCTCGATGTGTTCGAGGTCGCGGGCGGCCAGCACGGCTTCGTCGGCCAGGCCGAGCGACAGGGTGAACCCGAACTTGGCGTCGTCGTGGCCGGTGCGCACGTACTCGTGGGTGTGCGCGTCGATGCCGGGCGTGATCCGCAGCCACACCTGTGCCACGATGTCGCGCGCCGCCGCGAGTCGCTCGAGCCGGTCGAGCTCGTCGAACGAGTCGACCACGATGCGGCCGAGGCCGACCTTCAGCGCGAGGTCGAGCTCGGCGTCGCCCTTGTTGTTGCCGTGGTGGATCAGCTTGGCGGGGTCGACCCCCGCCACCAGCGCCGTGTGCAGCTCGCCCTCGGAGGCCACGTCGACCAGCAGCCCCTCGTCCTCGACGAGCTGGAGGAGGCCGACCGTGCACCACGCCTTGGAGGCGTAGGCGACGTCGACGCCGGGGAACCCGGTGACGTAGCGGCGGCAGCGCTCGCGCAGGTCGGCCTCGTCGACGACCCACAGCGGTGTGCCGTGGTCGCGGGCGAGGTCGGTGACGGCGGCGCCGCCGATGTGGAGGACGCCGTCCTCGTCACGTTCGGCGGTCAGGGGCCAGGGTCCGGGCATGATCAGAGCCGTTCGGGAGCAGCGACACGCAGCAGGCCGAGCGCGTCGGCGAGGACCTGCTTGGCCGCGATGGCGAGGTGGTAGCGGGCCCGCCCGAGCGCCTCGAGGCGGGCGGTCTCCTCGGCCGAGCGATCCTCGTCGGGGGCGAGGATGCGGCACTCGGTGTAGAAGCGGTGGAAGGTCCCGGCGAGCTCCTCGGCGTACCGGGCGAGCCGCTGGGTGGCGCGGAGTTCGGCTGCCTCGGCGACGACCAGCGGCAGCTGGGCCATGGCGGTCAGCAGCTCGAGCTCGGCCGGGTGGTCGAGCAACGACAGATCGGCGTCGGCCACCTCACCGGCATCGAACCCGCGCTCGTCAGCCGCGCGCAGGATCGAGCTGATCCGCGCGTGGGCGTACTGGACGTAGTAGACGGGGTTCTCCATCGACTGCTGCGTCACGACGGCGAGGTCGAAGTCGATGGTGGAGTCGAGGCTCTGGCGCAGGAACGCGTACCGGGTGACGTCGACGCCGACCTCGTCGACGACCTCGTCGAGGGTGATCAGCTCACCGGCACGCTTCGACATCTTCACGGGGACCCCGTCGCGCAGCAGGTTGACCAGCTGCCCGATCGGCACCTCGACCCGGTCGACGGGGATGCCGAGGCACGCCGCAACGGCCTTCAGCCGTGCCACGTACCCGTGGTGGTCGGCGCCGAGCAGGTAGATCAACCGCCCCCCGCCACCGGTCGCCGGAGTGCCGTCCCCGCCCGTGACGCGGGCCCACTTGTCCCGGATGTAGGCGCAGTCGGCGGCGAAGTAGGTCGGGCGACCGTCCGAGCGCAGCAGCACCCGGTCCTTGTCGTCACCGTGGGCCTCGGTGCGCAGGAACACCGCGCCGTCCTGCTCGTAGGTCTCACCGTTGGCGGTCAGCTCGGCGACGGTCTGCTCGATCGCACCCGAGTCGTGCAGCGTCCGCTCCGAGAACCACACGTCGAAGTCCACACCGAGCTCGTGGAGCTGGTCCTGGATGCGTCGCCTCATGGACTCGACGGCCAGGACCCCGACCTGTGCAGCGACCTGGGGGTCCACAGCCCCAGGTGCCGGCACACCCTCGTCCTCGATGAGGTCGCCACCCGGACCGCCGGCGTGCTCGGCAGCCCCGCCGTCGAGCGTCGGCGCGTCCGCCACGGCGGAGGTGAACAGCGCGTCGCCGTGATCGGCGCGCAGGTCCGCCGCGATGTCCGCGATGTAGTCGCCCCGGTAGTGGTCCTCGGTCAACTCGCGTCCCTCGGCGGCCAGGACCACCGACTCGCCGAAGCGACGGATCTGCTCACCCGCGTCGTTGACGTAGTACTCGCGCGTGACGGCGTGTCCGGACGCCTCGAGCAGCTCGGCGATGGCGTCACCCGTCGCGGCCCAGCGCCCCGCGCCGATGTGCAGCGGCCCCGTCGGGTTGGCGGAGACGAACTCGACGTTGATGGCCTCGCGCTGCTCGTCGGGCAGGTCCGTGCGGGCGTACCGGAGGCCCTCCGCCAGGATCCGCTGCACGAGCTCCTCGTGGTAGCGGTGCGCGAGGCGGAAGTTCACGAAGCCGGGACCGGCGATGGTCGCCTCGGTGATGACGTCCGGCAGCTCGAGGTGGTCGACCAGCTGCTGGGCGATGTCGCGCGGCGGCAGCTTGGCGGGCTTGGCCAGCCGGAGCGCGACGGTCGTCGCCCAGTCGCCGTGGTCGGCCTGCTTGGGGCGTTCGAGCGCAGGGTCGGTGTCGGGCAGGCCAGCGGCGACCAGCGCCGCACGGATGCGGGCCGCCAGGTCGGCCAGGACGGGGTCGTGCAGGTCGGGGCGGGCCACGGTGGCTCCGAGGCGTCGAGGGGCGGGAGGCGTGGCCGGGAAGCGTACGGCCCGGCCGGCAGGTCCCCTACCCGCCGCGGCCGAGGCGGTCCACGAGCTCCACGAGCTCCAGCGGATCGAACGGCTTGGTGACGTAGGCGTCCGCACCCGCGGCCATCCCCGTGGTGATGTCGAGCTCCTGCGCCTTGGCCGACAGGAAGATGATCGGGGTCGCCGCCACCTGGGGGTCCGGGTCGGCGCGGATCTCGTTGCAGACCTGGAACCCGTCGAGGTTCGGCATCATCACGTCGAGGAGCACGACCTCCGGGTGCTCGCGACGGATCGCTTCCAGGCCCGAGCGCCCGTCGGCCGCCGTCAGCACCTCGTGCCCCTCGAGCTCCAGGTTGAGCTGCAACAGCCGCAGGATGACTGGGTCGTCGTCGACGGCCAGGACACGGACCACGGGTCGCTCCCTCGTGCGCTGCCCCGTGCACGGCCGGCAACGTAGCCGGTGTGCGACACCCGTCCCCGACTCGGGACGCCGGCCACCTGCTGGTACCGTTGCCGGCCGCCGGGCCGCACGCCGGCGTCCGCAACACGCCCCCGTAGCTCAGTGGATAGAGCACTGGCCTCCGGAGCCAGAAGCGTAGGTTCGATTCCTACCGGGGGTACCCGACCGAGATCCGATCCCCGCCCAGGTGGGCCCGCGTCGGGCAGCGCGTCCGTGCCGTCCCGCGTGGACCGTCACCGGTACGGCCCCGTGCTCCGCGGCGACCCGGCTACGGCAGCCATCTGGATCGCGACGACGACGGGTTCGGGTGCGAGTAGCGCCACCGACCCGACGGGGCCGTGGCGGCGAGGTTCCTCAAGGGCCGCCGACGTGTGGCCAGCGCACGCCGGCGGCCGTCCGGATGGCCGCTCGACGAGGGCCGTCCGGCCGTTCTTTCACCGAACGGCCACCGACGTTGCCATCGTTCGGCGATGCAGCGGTCCGACCCCTGCCCTCCGGGTGGGGCGGGGGCACGCCCGGTGCTTGCACGCTGGACGCCCCGTCCCCCCGGAAAGGTCCCCCCATGCTCGCACAAGCTGACGTCGGCGAGAGCCTGCAGGACGTGCTCTCGCAGATCATCGCGCTCCTGCCGACGATCGTGCTCTTCCTGGTCATCCTCGTGGTCGGCTGGTTCGTCGCCAAGGCCATCGCGAAGATCGTCGACCGCGTGCTCGAACGCGTCGGCTTCGACCGTGCCGTCGAACGCGGGGGCGTGGGACGCGCACTCGAGCCCACCCGCTACGACGCGAGCACCATCCTGGCGAAGGTCGTCTTCTACGCCCTGATGCTGTTCGTGCTCCAGCTGGCGTTCGGTCTCTTCGGCCCGAACCCGATCAGCGCGCTGCTGTTCGGCGTCATCGCCTTCCTGCCCCGCATCTTCGTCGCCATCGTGATCGTCGTCATCGCCGCGGCGATCGCCTCCGTGGTCCGTGATCTCGTCACCGCGAGCATCGGGGGCCTGTCCTACGGGCGTGTGCTCGCCAACCTGGCGTCCGCGACGATCCTGCTCATCGGTGTCTTCGCAGCGCTCGACCAGCTGCGCATCGCACCGGCGATCGTCACCGGCCTGTTCTACGCCATCCTCGCCGTCATCGTCGGTTCCGCCATCGTCGCGGTCGGCGGCGGCGGGATCGTCCCGATGCGCCGCCAGTGGGAGAAGGCGATCGACAAGGTCGAGGACGAGGCACCGCGCCTGCGCCGCGCCCGGCACGCCCGCGACTACGAGGCGCTCACCCGTGAGGAGCTCGACGAGATCGCCCGGGACCGTGACCTCCGCGGCCGCTCGGACATGACCCGCGACGAGCTGGCAGCGGCGCTGCGCGAGGACGACGCGACGCGCGAGCTGCGCCGCGAGCCGGCCCACGAGCCGGTGGACGGTGACACCACCAGCTACCACCAGCTGACCTACGAGCAGCTGATGGAACTCGCCCAGGAGCGTGACCTCGCCGGTCGGTCCGAGATGGACAAGGACGAACTGGTCGCGGCGCTGCGCCACGACGACCGGACCCACGAGCTGCGGCGCGTCTGACGCGAACCCCGCACGTCACGGAGGTGCCTCGACCGGAGGCACCTCCGTCGTGTGGTCCGGGACGCGCCGGGACCTGACCGGGCTCCGGCACGTCCCACGGGCGTCCTCGTTCCCTCGACCGCAGGTGTAACCGACCTACAGCTCCGGGGGGCCGGCTCCGAGGTCGACCTGCACCGGGACGTGCTCGCAGAACGGGGCGGCCGGCAGGTCGGCCGGGCGACCGAGCAGGTAGCCCTGGGCGGCGTGGGCGCCCAGCTCCTGCCAGGTCGCCAGCTCCTCGGCCTGCTCGACCCCCTCAGCGACCAGCAGCGAACCGATCTGCTCGGCGAAGCCGACCAGGCTCGCCGCCAACGAGCGGCGCACCGGATCGAGGTGGATGTCGCGCGTCAGGGTCATGTCCAGCTTGATGATGTCGGGGACGAGCCGCACGATGTGCCGCATGCTCGCGAAACCCGCCCCGGCGTCGTCGATGGCGAGTCGAGCCCCGTGCTCGCGCAGCGATGCGATCGCCTCGCCCAGCAGCTGGTAGTCCTCGACAGCCGCGTGCTCGGTGACCTCGACGACCACCAGACGGTCCTCGTGTGCGATCAGGTCGATCATCTCCGGGCGGACGAGCACCCCGGGCGAGACGTTCAGCGTCACCGGCACGTCGTCGGGCAGGCGCGAGGCGCCCTCGAGCGCCGCCGTCAGGGCTGCCAGTTCGAGCTCGACCCCGAGGCCGACCGCGTGTGCCTCGGCGAACCACCGGTCGGGCGGACGCGACGGCGGCCCGGCGAACCGCGCCAGTGCCTCGACGGCGGTGAGCCGGCCCGTGGACAGCGAGTAGATCGGTTGGTACTGGCACCGGATGGCACCCGGCTGCAGCGCCCGGCGGACACGCGCCTCGGCATCGGTCGCGGGCACGGGTAGCCGCAGGCTGCTCGTGGCGTGGTCGACCTCGGTCTGGAGACGGTCGGTCAGGCTGCGCTCGTGCAGGTGGAGCAGGCGCAACGAACGCCCCGCGTCAGCGAGCAGTCCGGCCGCGGGGAGGGCGAAGGCCGCAGCACGGGCCGAGGCGCTCGACCACCAGATGGCGGCGAAGAACCGATCCGCTCCGACGGCGAGGACCACGTCGAGGGTGCTGAGCGCCAGGGCGAGCGCGATCCACGCCTGGACGCGGGTGGGGCGCCGGCCAGACCGCAGTAGCCACGCGGTGGCGGCCGCTGCCGTGAGCACGCCCAGGGCGGCTGCGGCGCCGCGGTAGGCGGGGGTGAAAGCGCCTGCACCGTCGACCAACTCGGGGAGCGGCAGGTCGGGGAGCCAGGTGACCGCACCGACGGCGACGAGGGTGCCGACCATCGCCACGCGCCGGAGGACGGTCCGCTGCGGCACCACCAACGCCGCGACGATGAACGTCGGGAGGGCGGTGTGCCACAGCAGATAGAGGGCCGCGGGCGCCGACGGGTCGGTGGTGAGCGGTGCGTTGGCCGGCTGGAAGAGCACCACCCCCTGCGCGAGCGCGGCGGCGCCTGCCATCGCGAACCCGGCCGACGTCCACCGGGTGACCGGGTCGTCGAGGATCCGCGCGCGTACGGCCAGCAGGAACGCGCAGATCGCGGCGCCGATCACGGCCGTCGCGTACAGGACCGGGATCACCACGAGCGCGTCCTGCGGCGTGCTCCACCACCGTTCCGCGGTGAGGTACGCGACGACCGCGGCGCCGACGGCAGCCGCCATCGCACCGAGGCTCGCCGCCCCCTGGGCCTCCTCGGCGAAGGCGGACACCGAGCGGAGCCTCGTGTCGACCGGCGGGACCTCGTGGCCGCGCACGGCGGCCACGACCGGATCTGGCTGGTCGGCTCCCACCGGTCGCCCCCCGATTCGTCGAAACCACCGTCACGCGGGGTGGTTTCGCCTTCACGCGTGGTGGTGTCGCCTTGCCTGGACGTTACCGACGAACACGTCGGCCGGCGAGCCCGTTCGGCCGGTGCGCTCGGGGTCCCCACGACGTCGACGCCAGGCGAGCAGCAACAGGAGCAGCGCCAGGGCGAGCAGACCGGCGGCGATCGGCAGCAGCACCCCACGGTCCTGGAGCGGGTGGAGCGGGACCGCCTCACCCTGACCGGCCTCGGGGAAGGAGATGACCGCCTCGGCCCGCTCCTCGAGCTGGCCCGAGCGCAGCGTCACCTCGGCGCGCCAGGGGCCGTCGGGCAGCGACGGGTCGAGGGTGATACCGACCTCCCCCCGATCGCCCGGCGCCAGCGTCGCCGCGCCACCCGTCGGGAAGGGGCCGGCACGCAGGCCGCCGGGACCGTCGGTCAGCTCGATCTCACCGGTCACGTCGATGGCGCGGCCACCCGGGTTGTCGATCACGATGTCGACGGTCGGGTTACCCGCCGTATCACGGCCCGGCCGGATCGTCTCCACGTCCAGCTCGAGACGAGCCGGCTCTCCCCCGCCACGTGCAGGTAGGTGCGGACCCCGATCCGGGACGCCACGACGACCTCATCCGGCTGGACGGCGGGCAGGTGCTCCGCGGCGACCAGGCCGTAGCGTTCGCCCGCCTCCGCATCAGCTGGGACCGCGATGGTCACGGTGACCTCCGTCCCGGAGCACGGTTCGAGGACCAGTTCACCCGCGGAGATGGTGATCCACCCGGTGAGCTCGTCCTCGACCCGGCCCTCGGCGACGCGGAAGTCACCGTCGACGACGCTGGCCGACGTGGCGTAGAGCCGGACCGGCAGCGCCTCGTCCGGATCGCCGTTGCTGAACCGCACACGCCGCTCGATCGTGGCGCCAGGAGCGAGCTCGTCGATGATGCTGACCTGGGCTCGAGGATCGTCGACCAGGTCCGCCGGCGCCTCCAGCAGCCGGACGCCGAGCTGCGGGGTGTAGCTCATGCGGGCGGTCCCGAGGATGTTCAGGGACGTGGTGCCCGTCACGAGGTTGTAGGGCGCTCCCAGATCGTCGTCCGCGAGCAGCCCGTCAGGCCCCCCGAAGGATCCACCGGTCACCGTCATGTTCACGCTGAGCGACGACAGGTTGGCGATCGTGGAGTCGAGGTCGACGAAGGGCAGGTAGGCGTACATGGCACTGGACGGGACCTGCACGCTCGGCGCGTCGCCGTGCACGCGGGCGGTGCCTGCGACCTGCACCGCCCAACCGCCGTCGGTGGTGTGTCGGATCGTGGACTCCGGCAACGCGACGTCGACCCGGCCCCCGGGGGCGCCGCTCAGCGTGGCCGTGCCGGCTGCGATCTCGATCGACAGCCCACCGGGGGAGGCACCATCGACGGTCAACTCGACGGTCACGTCGCCGGTATCGGCTGCGGACGCGCCGACGGAAGGGACGAGGACCGCGAGCGCGGCGAGCGCGGCGAGCGAACGGGTGCGGCGGGCGTATCGCATCGATGGCTCCCAAGGTCGGTGGCTGGCATCCCGATCGGTATCGACGTCCTCCCGCCCGGGCTCCATGGCCACGAGGGGTCAACCTCAGGCAGCCACGACGGACGAGCCCACTGACCCACCCTCGGCGGGCAGCAGGCCCCAGCAACGCCGCCTGACGTCACCGGACACACCACCTCCGGTCACAGCCGGCAGCGCGCGGACGAGCCGCGGACCCAGCGCGGCTCGTAGGCTCACGGTCCTGCCGAGCCCCCTCCCGGGAGACGCGCCGCCGTGACGCACATCGATGTGACCGACCGCTCGATCTACACCCAGGCGATCGGTATCGAGCACGATCCGTTGGAGGCGCCACGTCGCCACCTCGACGCGGCGGGCCGGGAGATCGCGCCCGACCTGCTCGCGCTCATGGGCGACACCCCGCTGGTCCGGCTCGACCGTCTCTCGCGCGACATCGGCCCGACGCTCGTGGCCAAGCTCGAGATGCTGAACCCCGGCGGCAGCGTCAAGGACCGCATCGGCATCGCCATGGTCGAGGCTGCCGAGGCCGCGGGCATCCTCAAGCCCGGCGGGACCATCGTCGAACCCACCTCCGGCAACACCGGGGTGGGCCTCGCCATCGTGGCGGCCCGCAAGGGCTACCGGTGCATCTTCGTGGTCCCCGACAAGGTCAGCAGCGACAAGGTGTCGCTGATGCGGGCCTACGGCGCCGAGGTCGTGGTGTGCCCGACCGCGGTCGAGCCCGAGGACCCGCGCTCGTACTACTCGGTCTCGGACCGGCTGGCGTCCGAGCCCAACGCGTTCAAGCCGAACCAGTACTTCAACCAGGCCAACCCGATGACCCACGTCCTGTCCACCGGCCCCGAGCTGTGGCGTCAGACCGACGGACGGATCGACGCCTTCGTGGCCGGCGTCGGGACGGGCGGCACGGTCACCGGGGTGGGCCGCTACCTCAAGGAGCGCAAGCCCGACGTGCAGATCGTCGGCGCGGACCCGGAGGGCTCGCTGTACTCCGGCGACAGCATCCGGCCCTACCTCGTCGAGGGCATCGGTGAGGACTTCTGGCCCGAGACCTTCGACCCGGCGATCGTCGACCGGTGGGAGCGGGTCTCGGACGCCGAGTCCTTCCAGATGGCGCGCCGCTGCACCCGCGAGGAGGGCATCCTCGTCGGCGGCTCGTGCGGCACGGCTCTCGTGGCCGCGCACCGCTTCGCTGCCGACCAGCCCGACGACGCGCTCATCGTGGTGCTCCTACCCGACTCCGGCCGCGGGTACCTCACCAAGATGTACGACGAGACCTGGATGGCCGAGCACGGGTTCAACCAGCCGACCGCTGGCAAGGGCACCGTGGGGGACGTCCTCGAGGCCAAGTCCACCGACGAGGTCCCACCCCTCGTGCACCTGCACCCCGACGAGACCGTCGCGGCCGCCATCGCGCTGCTCAAGGAGTACGGCGTGTCCCAGATGCCGGTCTTCCGCGAGGGCATCCACGACGGGGCGAGCACCGACGACGTGCTCGGCTCCATCCGCGAGAACGCCCTGCTCGACGCGGCCCTCCGCGACCCGGGGGTGATGCAGCGCGCCATCGGCGAGGTGATGCAGCCCCCGCTACCGACGGTCACCCTGGACGACCCGCTCGGCCACGTCGCCGCGGAACTCGCCAAGGGCGGCTCGGCCCTGCTGGCCCGCGACGGCGACCGCTTCGTCGGGGTGGTCAGTCGCGCGGACGTGCTCGCGTACCTCTCATCACACGGCTGAGGAGACACACGTGACCGACTCCCGAGGGTCCGATCAGGGCTTCAGCACGCGTGCGATCCACGTCGGCCAGGAGCCCGACCCGCGGACCGGCGCGGTGATCGTGCCCATCTACCAGACCTCCACCTTCGCCCAGCCGGCCGTGGGGCAGCACCTCGGCTACGAGTACGCACGGACCGGCAACCCGACGCGCACGGCGCTGCAGGAGTGCCTCGCCTCGCTGGAGGGGACCGAGGCCGCGGTGTGCTTCGCGTCGGGCCTCGCCGCCGAGGACGCCGTCATCCGCCTGCTCACGCCCGGCGACCACATCGTGTGCGCCAACGACGTCTACGGCGGGACCTGGCGTCAACTCGACCAGGTGCACAGGCGCTTCGGCATCGAGTCGACCCCCGTCGACATGACCGACCTCGATGCGGTGGCCGCCGCCTTCCGGCCGACCACCCGGTACCTGTGGGCCGAGACCCCCTCGAACCCGCTGCTGAAGATCCTCGATCTCGCGGCGCTCGCGCAGCTCGCCCACGAACGTGGCGCCTGGCTGGTGGCCGACAACACCTTCGCGACCCCGTACCTGCAGCAGCCGACGGCGCTCGGCGCCGACATCATCATCCACTCGACCACCAAGTACCTCGGCGGCCACTCCGACGTGGTCGGCGGCGCGGTCTGCACGGATGCGGCGACCGCCAGCGACCTCGCCTTCCTGCAGAACGCGGTCGGCGCTGTGCCCGGCCCGTTCGACAACTTCCTGACCCTGCGCGGGATCAAGACGCTCGGGGTCCGGATGGACCGTCACGTGGTCAACGCGATGCGGATCGCCGAGGTGCTGGAGGCCGACCCTCGCGTCGAGGCGGTCCACTACCCGGGCCTCCCCTCCGACCCGGGTCACGATCTCGCGAAGCGGCAGATGACCGGCGCCGGCGGGATGGTCTCCTTCCGACCCACCGGCGGCGCCGAGACCGCGGCCCGCGTCTGCCAGGGCACCGAGCTGTTCTTCCTCGCCGAGTCGCTCGGTGGGGTCGAGAGTCTCATCGAGGTACCCGGGATCATGACCCACGCCTCGGTCGCCGGCACGCCGCTGGAGGTCCCCGACGACCTCGTTCGGCTCTCGGTGGGCATCGAGGACGTCGACGATCTGCTCGCCGACTTGGATAGAGCGCTCGCGGGCTGACGCGCGCCAGCGCACGGTGAGGCTCGTGTTGCCGGTGGGGCTGAAGTCCGAGGCCTCAGCGGCCGATACACCGGCGGTGCCCCCGCGCCCGCGGGAGGCCGAGGGGACGTCCCGTGCAACGCGGTCACCGCCAGGTCACCTTCGTGGCCCTGCTGGCGTTGCTCGGCATCGTCGGTTCGGGGTGCAGCGCCGTCGTGACCCTCGAGCTGCCGACCCTCGCCGGGTTGGAGGCGCGGACCGCGGGTCTGCGCTCCACGATCGTGTCACCCGACGGCCAGACCCTGGCGGTGCTGCGCCGTGAACACCGCGAGCCGGTCCCGCTCGCCGACGTGCCGCGACACCTCGTCAACGCCGTGCTCACCGCCGAGGACCGCCGGTTCTTCGAGCACGGGGGCGTCGACGCACGGGCGATCGCGCGCGCCTTCCTGCGCAACACCGCATCGGGTGAGGTCCAACAGGGCGGGTCGACCATCACCCAGCAGCTGGTCGGACTGCTCTACGAGCCGGCCGCCGGACGCACCTACGACGCCAAGCTCACCGAGGCGCTGCTCGCGCGCGAGATGGAACAGACGCGCACCAAGGCGTCGATCCTCGGGGAGTACCTCAACACCCTCTACCTCGGCGAGGGGGCCTACGGGGTCCAGGCGGCGGCCGAGACCTACTTCCGCAAGGACGTCACCGAGATCGACCTCGCCGAGGCGGCGCTGCTCGCGGCCATCATCCGCGCGCCGTCGTCGATCGCGCCGACCGAGAACCCCGAGGGTGCCCGCTGGCGTCGCGACGACGTGCTGCGCCGCATGGTCGAGGACGGCCACATCACGGCCGCCGAGCGCGACGCCGCCATCGCCACCCCGATCGAGGTCTCGGCACGTCAGCCACTGCCCGCTGCCCGCGAGCCGCACCTGGTCGACCTGGTGGTCCGCACCCTGCTCGCCGACCCCCGGTTCGGCGACAGCGAGACCGAGCGCGCCGACCGGCTCTACCGCGGTGGGCTCACCATCCACACGACGGTCGACCTCGAGCTCCAACAGGTCGCCCGCGACATCCTCGCGGCCCACCTCCCCGACGCCGACGACCCCGAAGCGGCCGTCACGCTCGTCGACCCGGCCACCGGCCACGTCCTCGCCCTGACGGGCAACCGCAGCTACGACCAGCTCCAGTACGACCTGCCGACCCAGGGGCGTCGCCAGCCGGGCTCGACCTACAAGACCTTCGTCCTCGCCGCAGCCATCGCCGCCGGGTACCACCCCGACGACCGGCTGGACGGCACGCCCGGGACCATCGCGACCGACCAGGGCGGGTGGGAGGTCCGCAACTACGAGCGGACCGACCCGGGCGACGTCACGCTCGCCGGCGCGACCCGTCTGAGCGTCAACGCGGCCTATGCCCGGCTGGGTGTGGACATCGGCATCAGCCGCGTCGCGGCCCTCTCGCGCGCGATGGGGGTGTCCTCCCCCGTCCCGAGCGACGAGCCACAGATCACCCTCGGCGGCGGCGAGCTCGGGGTCACCACCTGGGACATGGCCGCCGGGTACGCCACCCTCGCCAACGGCGGCCGCCACCTTGAGACCACCGTCATCGAGCGTGTCGAGGACGCCGACGGCGAGGTCGTCTGGCAGCCGAACACCACCGGGGAACAGGCCCTGCCACCCGACGTGGCCTACGTGACCACCAACGTCCTCGAAGGGGTCGTGGAGGCCGGGACAGGCCTCGCGGCGCGGGTCCCCGGCTGGCAGGTCGCGGGCAAGACGGGCACCACCTCCGACCACGCCGACGCCTGGTTCGCGGGGACGACGCCGGTGCTGTCCGCAGCCGTCTGGGTCGGCCACGTCGAGGGCCGCGTGCCGCTCGAGGGCGTCCAAGGGGTGTCACGCGTCACGGGAGGATCCATCCCCGCGGAGATCTTCAGCGACGTGATGGCCGCCGCGTTGGCGGACCGCGAACCGGTGCCCTTCGAGCTCGCCGACGAGTTCTGGGTGCACGTCGAGGTCGATCCCCGCACGGGCCTCCGCGCCGCCGCCTGGTGCCCGGGCGAACGCATCCGGGTGCCGCGCATCCTCGCGCCGACGGTCTCCTGCCCGGAGCCGGAGCGCCCGCCCGCTCGTCCCGCCCCGGCCCCCGAGCCGATCGAGAGCGAGCCACCCGGCGACGACGAGACGGACATCGACCTCGAGCCAGCGCCGACCCACGACGGCACAACCGACGACCCCGACGTCCAGCCGTCGCCGACACCGGCGCCCACCACCGAACCGCCCCCGGCCGACGAACCGAGCCCCGATCCGACGATCTCGCCGAGCCCGACACCCACACCGACCGAACCGGCACCGGACGGGGCCGGCGACGCCGACGGCTAGCCTCCGGCGGCCATCCACGCCGGAGCCGCGTTGCGAGCCCTCCTCGTCTTCAACCCGAACGCGACCACGACCGACGAACACGTCCGGGATGTGATCGCGTCCGCCCTCGCGTCCACCGTCGATCTCGAGGTCGAGGCCACCAAGCAGCGGGGCCACGCCACCCACCTGGTCGCCGGAGCGGTCCACGAGGGCTTCGAGGCGGTGTTCGCGCTCGGTGGTGACGGGACCGCCAACGAGGTGCTGCAGGCGCTGGCGGGGACCGACGTCCAGCTCGGGATCATCCCCGGTGGCGGCGCCAACGTCCTGGCGCGCGCGCTCGGCCTGCCCAACGACGCCGTCGAGGCCACCGCGGTCCTGCTCGACCACCTCCGGGCGGGTCGCAGCCGTCGCATCACCCTCGGCCGCGCGGGCGAGCGCTACTTCGGGTTCAACGCCGGGTACGGGTTCGACGCGGCGGTGGTACGCCACGTCGAGCAGCACCCGGCCCGCAAGCGCCGCTTCAAGCAGGGGGCGTTCGTGTGGTCGACCACCCGGGAGTGGTTCGTCGGGGCTCGCCGCGACGACACCCAGGTGACCGTCCGCACCCCTGACGGCGCCAGCCACGGTCCGTTCGCGCTCACGTTGCTGGCCAACACCGACCCGTACACCTTCCTCGGGCCACGGCCGATGCACGTCCACCCGCAGGCCACCTTCGACACCGGCCTCGATCTGCTCGCGATCGCACCCGTCGGCACCCCCTCGCTCCTGCGCATCCTGTCCAAGGCGTTCGCCGACGGTGGCCACGTGGCGCTCGACGGCGTGCGCTACTGGCACGACCTCGACGGGTTCACCCTCACCTCGACGGCCGCCCAGCCGCTGATGGTCGACGGCGACTACGCCGGCGAGCACCGCGAGGTGACGTTCACCGCCGTGCGGGACGCGCTCCGCGTCCTCGCCTGACCGCGCCGCCGTCACCCCGCTGGAGCGGTGCAACACGCGTCAGGACCGGGCCGCTGCCGGCAGGCGGACCGCTCCTCGGGGGGTGCACCGCGCGGGAAGCGCGCGGACGCGTGCTGGCGACGGTCCTGTGCGTGCAGATGCAAGCACTACCCCTTGACAGCGGCGCACCAACGGTTACGGTCCCGTCAGCCAACGTTCGTGAAACACTTCACGAGCGTCGGCCGGCCGGCACCTCGGGCACCGGAACCTGGCGGTCCGACCCTCCACCTGCTCGGCCGACGCGACACGGCTCCACCCCCGCCGCGCCCCCACCGCGGCGACCCCGTCACCAGCCCCGCCCCGGCTCGTTGACGGCATCCGGCAGGGAGGCCCCCCCGGCCCCCGGACCACGACGGCGTTCACGCCACGAGGGAGAGCGAACATGGACTGGCGCGGTAACGCAGCCTGTACCGACGAGGACCCCGAGCTGTTCTTCCCCATCGGGACGACCGGCCCGGCCATCGACCAGGCGGACGCCGCCAAGCGGGTCTGCGCCCGGTGCGACGTGCGCGAACAGTGCCTCGAGTTCGCCCTCGCGGCCAACCAGGACGCCGGCGTCTGGGGCGGCCTGACCGAGGACGAGCGCCGGACCCTCAAGCGGGCCCGTCAGCGTCGCCGCCGCATGGCCAGCTGAGCCCACCTCACGTGCCCACCCGCACGTACCTGACCACGCCACCCGGCCGGGAGCCCTCCGAGGCGACCGGCCGGTCGGCGTCCGAGCACCGGGAACGTTACGTCCCGGGCCTCGCCGCGCCGACCGAGCCGCGGCCGCCCTCCCGGTGGCGCGGCCCCCTCCTGGTCGTCGGCACCGCCGCGCTGGTCCTGGCCATCCTCGTGATCGTGCTGCGGGTCTCGGCCGCCACCCAGGCGCAGGACCCGGCGCTCGACCCGGCCCTCGGCGACGTGGGCTCCCTCACCGACGAGGGCCCGACGCTGCGCGACAGCATCCCGGGTGAGGGCTGACGGGCTTCGTCCGATCAGCGCGGCAGCGGGAGCAGCAGCTCGCAGGTGGTGCCGCCGTCCGGACCGGACCGCTCCACGGCGAGGGTGCCGCCGAGCTCGGACTCCACCAGCGTCGTCGCGATCCGCAGACCCAGGTTGGCGTCCGCGTCGACGCCCCACCCCTCCGGGACACCGACACCGTCGTCGATCACGGTCAGGTGCAGCGACGCGGGCCGACGCTCGAGGTCGATCACGATCCTGCCGCCCCGGTCCGGGAATGCGTGCTCGACCGAGTTCTGCACCAGCTCGGACAGCACGAGCGCCAGCGGGGTGGCGACCTCCGCGGGAAGCTCACCGGCGTCCCCGGCCAACTCCATGGTCACCGGCCGCTCCGGGTCGGTCAGGCCGGTACCGAGCATGTCGAGCAGCCGGCCGGCGACCTTGTCGAAGCTGACCCGCTGGCGGGAGTCCTGCGACAGCGTCTCGTGGACGAGCGCGATCGAGGAGATGCGCCGCACCGACTCCCCCAGGGCCTGCCGGGCCTCCTCGGACGACAGCCGGCGCGACTGCAGCCGCAGCAGCGACGCCACGGTCTGGAGGTTGTTCTTCACCCGGTGGTGGATCTCGCGGATGGTCGCGTCCTTGTAGAGCAGCAGCCGCTCGTGACGGCGCAGCTCGGTGACCTCGCGGATCAGGACCAACGCACCGAGGACGTGGTGCTCGCGGGTCAGCGGCAGCAGACGGCGCAGCACCACCGCCCCGCGTGCCTCGACCTCGGAGTCCAGCGGTTCGCCGTCACCGAGTGCTTCGAGGACGGCGACGTCGTCGAGATCGAAGGTGGACAGGTTGCGGCCGACGATGTTGTCGACCACCCCGAGGCGGCGGTAGGCGCTGATGGCGTTCGGTGAGGCGTACACCACCGTGCCCGAGGGATCGACGCGCATCAGCCCGTCACCGACGCGTGGCGCGAGCTCGCGCTCGGGATCCTCGCCCGGGAACGGGAACGCGCCCTCCGCCAGCATGCTGGACAGCTCGTTGGCCGCCTGGAGGTAGGTCAGCTCGAGCTGCGACGGCGCCCGGACCATCGACAGGTTGGCCTCGCGGGTGACCACGGCGATGACCTCGCCGTCGAGGGGCACCGGGATGGCCTCCTCGCGCACCGGCACGCCGGTCGACCAGTCGGGTTCACCGTCGCGGACGATGGTGCCCTCGGCGAAGGTCCGGGTCACCGCCTGGCGGGCATCGGGCGCGAAGGTCGTGCCGACCAGGTCCTCGTTGTAGATCGTCTGGGCGGTGTAGGGCCGCATGTGGGCCACGACGGTCAGCTCACCGCTGGTGGGTTCGCGACAGAACAGCAGCAGGTCGGCGAAGGACAGGTCGGCGAGGATCTGCCAGTCCGAGACGATGGCCTGCAGGACGTCGACGGCGCTGCCTCGGAGCCCGCCGCGCTCCTCGACCAGCTCCTGCAGCGACGACACCCATCAGCCCTTGGGGAGGAAGCGCTGCAGCTGTTGCAGCGGGACGGCCTCGCGGATGTGCGCGAAGGCGCGTTGCTCGATGTCCCGGGCCTCGGAGAGCGACAGGCCGAGCTCGCGGGCGGTGTCGGCGAGATCGTGCGGGTGACCGTCGACGAGGCCCATCCGCAGCTCGAGCACCCGGCGTTGGGTCGCGGGCAGGCGGCCGAGCACCTGCTGGAGCGGCCCCGTCAGCTGCTGGATCGTCTCGTTCTCGCCGGTGGGAGCGGGCTTGCGCCCCCGCGACGCGCCCCCGCGGCCCCCGCCGCCCGCCTTCTTCCCGCCGCCCTTCTTGCCGCCGCCCTGCGCCGCGCCGCCCTTCGCCGCGCCACGGCCGGCGCCGTCCCCGGAGCGGGGACCGCGGCGACGTGCATCGGAGCTGGAGGCCATGCGACGAGCCTAGCGGTCGGTCCACCTGGGTCGGCGGGGGCCGCGAGCCGGACCCGCGTCACCGGCCACGCCACACGGGCGGGCGCTCCTCGAAGAACGCGGTCACCCCCTCGACCACGCCCGCGTCCTGCTCCTGCCGCACGCTCACGCACGCTCCTCCCCGGCCTCCCACGACGCCCGAACGATCGCCCGAGCGTGCGGCCCGGATGCTAGGTCGCGCTCGGTGCGACCTGTGAGCCCGACCCGTGGCACCATCCCGGGGACAGGGGGATCGTCCGTGCCCTTCACGCTCACCGTCGTGCTGCTCGCCGTGCTCGCCTCCTACCTCCGCGGTGGGAGGCTGCGCCGCATCGCTGACGCTCGACTTCGGCTGCCGTGGCTGCTGTTCGCCGGGTTGGCCCTCCAGATCGGTGTCGACGTTGCAGCGGGGCGCGGGGTCCTCGCGGACGCGAGCCCCCCCGGCCTCGCGTTGCTGATCGCCAGCCAGGTGCTCGTGGTGGCGTGGCTGGTCATCAACCGCCACCTGCCCGGTGTCGGGCTGGTTGCCATGGGGCTCGCGCTGAACGCCACCGTGATCGCCGCCAACGGCGCCATGCCGGTCGACCCGGACGCCATGCGGGCGCTCGGTCTCGGCGCGTTGGAGGTCCCCCCGGGCAAGCACACCCTGCTGACGGACGCCACGCGCCTGCCGTGGCTGGCCGACATCTTCCCGCTGCCACCGCTGCGATCGATCATCTCGGTGGGGGACGTGGTGCTCGCCGCTGGCCTCATCCCACTGACGCACGCGCTGATGACGTGGCGGCCCGAGCACGAACGTCGCGGCGGCTCCCGACACGGTGTCAGCGACGCGCAGGTGCCTTGACCGACCGGTCGAGGACGGCGAGCAGCGCCTGCACCACGTCGAGGTCGTCGGTCCCCCGGACCAACCGGACGGTGACCTCCTGCCGCTGGCCGACGTCGGACACGTCCGGCGCGTAGCGGTCGGCCTCGCAGCAGGCGGCGACGATCCGGGCTGCACGGGCGAGGGCAGGATCGGCCGACGCCAGCGCGGCCGGATCGCCGTGCGCCGCGACGATGGCGGCGACCTGGTCGAGGTCCCCGGCGGAGGCGATCACGCGCGCTCCGGCCTGGGCGAGGTCGGCCCGGGTGGGTTCGTCCTCGGGTTCGAGGCGGATGTGGCCGAGCTCGTGGAGGTAGGCCGCCTGCTCGATCTCGAGCGTCGATGCCGCGTCGATCCCGAGCTCGAGGGCGACCCCTCGGGCGAGCTGCCCCACCCGCACACCGTGGTCGGGTCCGACGGTCCCGAGCTGTTCGGGCAGGCGCGACATGGCGCGGATGGTCTGGTCGTAGGCGGTGGTCACCCCGGCGAAGCGATCGAGGCCGATGCGGGCGGCCAGCAGCGGCACCAGCATCGACGGCAGGGTCCAGACGCCGAGGGACCGGTGGACCAGCGCCCCCATCACCGCGGTGGAGGCGATGGCGAGGTCGGCCGACCACGTGGCCTGGATCTCGTCGATGATGCGCCGCATCGGGAACCGTGACAGCTCACCGAGCACCGAGACCTGCAGGGCCGGCAGCAACGCGATGAGCACGGTGACCACCATCGCAGCCGACGCCAGGTGGAGGCCGACCTCGGTGTCAGCGGAGGCCTGCCAGGCCGAGCCGAAGGTGCGCCCGAACGCCGCGAGGCCACCGAGCAACCAGGCGGTGGCCACGGCGACCACCAGGGACGGTACGGCGTCGGCCCGGCGGTCGACCAGGCGGGCGAGGGCCCAACCGGCAGCGGCGAGCCCGGCCAGCAGCGGCGCGTCGACACCGATGAGCGCGCCCGTCGCGATCACGGCGGCCGAGGTCGGCACCGGGCGACCACGCGGCGGCTGGATCGGCAGCAGGTCGGTGACCGCGACGGCGAAGACCATCAGCACCACGTGGTAGGCAGCGACCGGCGCTTCGGGGCCGGCCCCGGCCCACCAGGCGGCGGCGCCGACAGCCACGCCGCTGACGACGGGCAGCACGCGTGCCGGCGAGACGTCCAGCCCCCCGACGATCACGAGCCGCCCCCCGCGTCGACGTTGAACCGGTCCGCCGCGGTGCCGAGCGGGATCTCGCGGCCCTTGAGCTCGGCGGCGGACGCGAACTCGACCGTCGGCTGCCAGTCGAGACGGACGACGACGGCGGCGAGCGCCTCGACCATCCGGCTGTCGAACTGGTGGCCGACGCAACGACGCAGCTCGGCGACGGCCTCGTCGACGCCGAGGGCCCGGCGGTAGGAGCGTGTCGAGGTCATCGCATCGAACGCGTCGACGGTGGTCACGATGCGCACGAGGTCACCGAGCTCCTCCTCGGAGACGCCGTGCGGGTAGCCACGGCCGTCGAGCCGTTCGTGGTGGAAGCGCACGATGTCGAGCACCGGGGCGAGGAAGTCGATGTCGCGCAGGATCCGTGCCCCGATGGTGGGGTGCTGCTTGATCTGCTCGAACTCGTCGTCGTCGAGCGGCCCCGGCTTGTTGATCACGCACAGGGGGACGCCGATCTTGCCGACGTCGTGCAGGAGGGCCGCGTACCCGGTCAGACGCCGCTCGTCGTAGGGGACCCCGAGCTCCTCGGCCACGTGCACCGACAGCTCGGCGACCCGCTCCGAGTGACCGCGTGTGTAGAGGTCCTTGACCTCGATGGCCGTGACGAACGAGCGCACGAGCCGGTCGTAGGCCTCGTCGGTCTTCTGGAACGCCACGAGCCCCGATCGGGCGACGAAGACCGGCAGGGCGAGCAGGAGCAGCAGCACCGGCCCGATCCCGCCCGCACGCAGCAGCGCGGCGGCCAGGATCGCGATGCCCACGTACGGCGCCTGCAGCCACCCGACCTGGACGACGGACCGCCAGGCAGACGACAGCGGCTCGCCGCTCGCGGCCGCGACCACCATCCCGACGAAGAGGTAGTTCACCGAGACGTAGACGACCGAGGCGATCGCGATCGCCAGGACCGCGCCGGGATCGGGGAAGTCGGCCCCGAAGAGCCGGATGAGGCCCGTGTAGGTGCCGCCGGCGACCGCGGCCGCCACGGCGAACTGACCCGCGTTGAACGCCACCCGGAGGAGCCGCTGGTCGCTGACCTTGAAGGCGATGGCGGCTGGGCCACCGAGGCTCGCGATGACCGCGACAGCGGGCCCGTCGGCCAGGATCGCGACCAACACGACGAGGTTGGAGAGCGAGACCCTGACGTCGTCACGCAGCTTCGTGGACAGCAGCTCGGTCACGAAGAACGCGACGAGGTACGCGATCCCGACCCAGAGGGGCGCACGGGGGATGGCCACCCCGAGGCACGCCGAGCCCATCGCCGCGACGACGACGACGACCAACGTGAGTCGGGAGCGACGCTGCACGGACCGCCCTTCGGAGCAGGGCGAGCGATGGGCGGAGGAGGCCTGCTGCTGCCCGTGTCAGGCCCAGCTGGCGCTGGCGCCCGAGGCCAGCACGAGCGTGGCCAGGGCGGACAGTGCGACGAAAAGACGCTTCGTCATGGTGCACCTCCATCGAGTTGATCGATCCGGTGCCGTCGTCGCCGCTAGTGGACGTCGGCGGGATCTCCGCTCCGCTCGATGGTGTCGCGGTCGTGGTGCTGCGGGAGGCCCGCAGCATCGTGGTGCCGTGGTGCCGTGGTGCGGTGTTGCCCACCCTCTCGGGTGGTGGGTGACCCGGGTCACCCCGGATCCTCGACCGAGCGACGTCACCGTCGTCCGGTCGTGCCCCGCGGACCCCCTCCGCGCATCGCTCGCTCTGCAGTTGTCAGCTCGACTCTCGGTGTCGACGTGCCCCCTGACGCTCCACCTCGATGCCGCCGTCACCCCGTGTGGTCGGGGATGAACGCTCGGTCACTGTACGGGCAGCCAGAGCTCGCGTCTAGCGGTCGCCCGCTGACGTGCTATGCGCACACACGGTGAGGCGCTTCCACACCAGCAACACGGCCCTCTCCCGCCACGCGCGACACAACGACTGTTGCGCGCACGGAGCGGACGGCTGCGGAGGTAGCGCCCGATCCCGTTACCTGCGGCGCGGGCGTGGGTCACAGCAGTATGGTGCCCCGCCAGCAGGCACCCGCGAGTCAGGACGACGGTGGACGGTACGGACGGCGGACGCTCGGCGGCGGGCGCGGATCTGACAGCTGAGGTCGATCTGACCGCGCCACCGGCGCGCACCGACCTGCACGACCCGCGGCAGCGCACCACGGTGGAGCACGCCCTCGCCACGGTGCCCGGGGTCATCGGCGCCCGCGTCGTGCCTGGCTTCGAGCGGCAGGTGGACGAACTGCACGTCCTCACCGACCTCGAGAAGGCCCCGAAGCAGGCGGTCCGCGACGTCCAGACCGTGCTCATGGCCCGCTTCGGCGTGCCCACCGACCACCGGGTCATCTCCGTGGTCCAGCTCGACGAGCAGCGCATCGGCGGCCCCTCCGCCTCGCGGGTGACCATCGACCACGTGGCGGTCACGCACGCGGGGCTCGAGGTCCGTGCCGAGGTCGCGCTGCGCGACGGCGACGCCGAGCTGGTCGGCGTCGGCGACGGACCCTCGACGCCCGCCGGCCGCCACCGTGCGGTCGGTCGCGCGACGCTGGACGCCGTGCGCACCCTCCTCGGCGACGAGCAGGTGGTCGAACTCGAGGGCACCGACGTCACCGAGGTGCTCGGCCACCGGGTCGCCATCTCGTTGGTGCAGTTCCGGGCCGCCCGCGGCGAGCACACCGTCGCCGGCAGCGCCCTGGTCCGTGACGCCACCGCCGATGCGGTCGCGCGATCGGTCCTCGACGCGCTGAACCGCACGATCGGGGAAGCCGCCTCGCGGTAGCCCACGAGGGGCGACGCTAGGGCTGCTCGCCGGTTCCGCTGTCGCCCTCGGTCAGTGCCCCCACGGCACGCAGCTGCGCCACCAATTCGTCGACGGTGGCCTCCTGGATGACGGCGATGGCACGCAGGTCCTCGCCGCGCAGCGACAGCACCCGCCGGTTGTAGTCGCCACGCTGCTGCTGGATGGTCTCGCAGTAGCGTCGCAGGCCCGACCAGGCATCCCCGAGCGCGCCGAGCCGCACGAGGTCGAGGACCAGCCCGCCTCCGGCACGCGCCGCCGGTGGCGCATCCCCGGGCAGCACGTCCCCCGCGCTGACCCCGTAGAACGCCGCGAGCTCGAGCAGCCGCGTCGCCGAGATGTTGCGGTCACCTCGCTCGTAGGAGCCGACCACCGCGGCCTTCCACTGGCCGTCGGAGCGCCGCTCGACGTCCTGCAGGGACAACCCCTGCTCCACGCGGACACGGCGTAGCCGCTCCCCCACCTCGGTCGTGTACGACACCCGCAACCCTCCCGCACGATCGCCCCAGCCATCGCGCACGGCTGGACGGTACCTGGCCGTGGACGTCCGCACGGCCGCTTCGGCCGCGACCGAGCGTCGGGAGGGCGTCAGGCGCCCTGCGACGCCGCCCAGGACAGCGTCGCCGCGAGGCCCTCCTCGAGGGTGGTCCAGGGCTTCCAGCCGAGTTCGCGGGCAGCGAGCGACGCGTCCACGGCACTGTGGCGAACCTCACCGGCACGGGCCGGGCCCGGCGTCGCGTCGTGCGGGTACTCGGTCGCGGCCGCCAGCGCGCGGAACAGCTGGTTGATGCTGATGCGCTCCCCGGTGCCGATCGTGTAGCGCGTGCCGTCCCCGCGGTCCGCGGCGAGGACGAAGGCGTGCACGACGTCGTCGACGAACACGAAGTCGCGGGTCTGCTCACCGTCGCCGAACACCGTGACCGGCTGCCCGGCGAGCATCCGGCCGATGAAGGTGGCCACGACCCCACCCTCACCGGCCGTCGTCTGGTGCGGGCCGTAGACGTTCGCGCAGGTCAGCGCGGTCCAGGCCACGCCGTGGAGCGCCTCGTAGGTCTGCAGGTAGGTCATCGCGGCGCGCTTGCTGGCGCCGTAGGGCGACAACGCCGGCGGGTCGAACGATTCGCCGACCGGCAGCTGATCCTCGCGCGGCTCGCCGTACGAGCCGATGGAGCTCGCGTAGACGATCTTGCGCACACCGCTGCGGGCGGCCGCCTCGCACACCGCGACGGTGCCGAGCACGTTGGTGGTCGCGTCGCCGAGCGGATCGGCGACGCTGTGCCGCACGTCGACCTGCGCGGCGAGGTGGTAGATCACCTCGGGCCGGAGGCGTTCCACCAGCGGGGTCAGTCCGCCCGAGGTGATGTCGAGCCGGTCGAACTCGAACCGGCCGGCGTGTCGCTCCCGAGCGTCGGCGAGGTTGCTCAGCGTCCCCGTCGACAGATCGTCGACGCCCACCACGCGACGGCCGTCCTCGAGCAGCCGCTGCACGAGGTTGGAGCCGATGAAGCCGGCGGCGCCGGTCACGAGGACGGGACGGTCGGACATCGAGCGGTCCTCGGTCGAGAGCGTGCAGCCGGCGGGGCGTACGCCCCGGGTGGGCTGGCAGGCTAGTGGCTGCTCAGGCGCCGTCCGGGTCGACGCCCGGCAGGTCGCCGGTGAGCAGCCCCGAGCGGATCCGCTCGACGAGGTCCGGTGGCGCCGCGTCGGCGCAGCCGCGGCGCACGATCGCCCGTAGCTGCTCCTCGAAGCTGGCGCGTTCGGTGCACGGGTAGCAGTCGGAGAGGTGCTGCTTGACCCGGCCGACCTCGCTCTCGGGCAGTTCGCCGTCGAGGAACCGCTCGAGTTCGTCGAGCGCCTCCTGACAGTCCGGCCCGCACTCCGAGACCGGGGTGTCCGCACGCGGCAGCGGCGAGGACCGATCGCTCACGTTCCCACCTCCTCGGGGTCGTCGAGCAGCCCGCGTTCCCGGGCGTACTCCGCCAACGCCTTCTGGAGCGCCTTCCTTCCCCGGTGCAGCCGCGACATCACGGTACCGACCGGGGTGTCCATGATCTCGGCGATCTCCTTGTACGCGAAGCCCTCCACGTCGGCGAGGTAGACCGCGAGCCGGAAGGTCTCCGGCAGATCGGCGAGCGCCTGCTTGACCTCGTCGTCGGTGAACGACTCGAGGACCTCACGCTCCGCGGAACGGCCGCCCCCCCGGTTGACCTCGTCGTAGAACGAGAAGTCGTCGATCTCGTCCTGGAGGTTCTCCTGGGGACGCCGCTGCTGCTTGCGGTACATCGACAGGTAGGTGGTGTGCAGGACCCGGTAGAGCCACGCGCGCAGGTTCGTGCCCGGGCGGTACTGGTGGAACGAGCGGTAGGCCTTCGCCACCGACTCCTGGACCAGATCGGCGGCGTCGTGCGGGTCGCGGGTGTAACGCATCGCGGCGCCGTAGAGCCGGTCGAGGTAGGGCAGCACCTCGGCCTCGAAGCGGACGCGACGGTCGTGGTCGCTCAGCTCCTGTCGGACGGGACCGCCGGTGGGGCCTGTCCCGTCCTGCCGCGGCCTCACCTCGCTCACGGGCCTCCTGCTCGTCCGGGTCGACGAGCGTAGGGCAGCCAGCGGCCGGACCCGACCCAGCCTCCACCTCCTCGCTCGCTCAATCTATTTCCACATCTTCCAGCATCTTTCATTGTGTTCCATCATCGCTCGCTGTAGCTTGCCACCCGACGCCATCGCTCCGGGACCGCACCCGCCGTGTCCGGTCACCCGGGGGCCGGCCTCGTCACCGCCCCCGCGGGGCCGGCGCGTCACCCCGACCGAACGGAGCGCGTGGTGGCCGATGCCAGCTGGTTCGAGGACGAACTCGAGGTCGCGCCGCGGCCACGGAGGCGCCTCGTCCTGGTGTTGGCCCTGGTCGCCACGTCGTGGATCGTGCTCGCCCTCGTGCTCGTGCGCGGTGACGGCCGGTCCGCCGGGATGGCTCCGGCGACGCACGACCACGCAGCGGCACCGGAGGAACAGACGGACGCGGAGCCGCTACCGGAGGCCGTCGATCCAGCGGACGACGAGGTGCCGTCCGGGGCCATCGACCCGCCCCCCTCGACGGCTCCGAGCGGCGTGACGGTCAGCCGGGAGGAGGCCGAGGCCCTGACGCTCGCGGTCGTGCGCGGGTGGCTCTCCGACGGCGGGCCGGACCTCGGCCTCCCAGGGATCGAGGTGGACCGTCGTGCCTACCTCGAGCATGCCGCGATCGAGGGCATGGACCTGCCGAGCGATGACCTCGCCGTGGCGCGCGTCCTGCTCGTCCTGCTCGTGCGCGAGGACGACCGCTACGTCGAAGCCACCGTGCGTCGGGCCGCCGTCCCCCTCACCGTCACGCCGACGAGCGTCCACCCGGGGGGCACCCCGTGGTGGCTGCCGGACGCCCCTGACCTGACCCCCGTCCCGCCCGCGACCCAGGCCGTGCACGACCCCGACCTCGCGGACGCCGTCCTGGCCGCGCTCACGGAGGCGGGGTACCGCGCCCCCGGCGTGAGCGAGCTGGCGGTGACCGGCGCCGGGACCATCGTGGCCGAGGTGACCGCCACCACCCCGTCGGGCGACGAGGTGGCCGGGCCCATCTGGCTGGCTGCGACCGGAGACGGACCGGTCGTCCTCGGCCGCGCCCGTGAGGCGCCGATGCCACCAGGACCACCGACCCCTGGCAGCGACGCCCCGACCGACCCGGCGGGCTGAACCACCGGCGGCGGGCTCGTACCCACCGCTGCCACCCCCGCCGCCCACCGATCAGCGACGACCAGCAGTGACCACCCCGCGCCGGACGATGTCCGTCGGCGCACCGACTCCACGGGGGAGCCACGTGTCAACCACCTCACCCACCGCACCCCGGCAGCCACGCTCCAGCGGCACCGGTGCGCTCGCCGCCGTCATCCCGATGCGCGGGCGGGAACGCCACATCCTCCCGGCGGGCCGGACGCGCGACGCCGGCCAGGAGCGCGACGCGAACCGGGCCGTGCCCACCGGCCGTGCCGGCCAGCGCCCCCGACCGCAGCGTCCGGATCCGGCCCGGCTCGCCGCACTGCTGGTCCGCCTCACCAGCGAGGTCGCGGCAGGTCGCCGACCGCTCAGCCAGCTCGAGCCCCTCCTCGCTCCGACCCTCGCACGCCGCCTGGCAGCGGGCCTGCGGCCCGGGATGCACCGGCCGCAGCGTGAACCAACCGTCGTGCGGGTGATCGCCGACGACCCGACACCGAGCGGCGCCGTCGAGGCCACCGTCCTGATCGAACGCGACGGACGGGTGACGGCGATCGCGGTCCGGCTCGAACGTCACCACGGCGCGTGGCGCGCCACCGAACTGACCGCGCCGGAGGCCGGCTACCCGCCGCTTCCGACGCGGTCGAACCCCCACCAGCGGCAGGGGCTCGACGCGTTCGACGAGGCGGAGGCCGAGGCCGTCGCCGAGGAGGACGCGATCACTCGGCGCCGTGGCACCGCTTGAACTTCTTGCCCGACCCGCACGGACACGGATCGTTGCGTCCGACCTTCTCCTCCGCCGTGTAGGTGCCCCCCTGGGCGACCCGGCGGACGGTCGACCCGTCCTCGCGCTGCTCGACGGTCCGACCGCGCTCGTCGGTGGTCGTGCTGCCGTCGCCACCGACGGTGTAGTTCGCACCACCGCTGGAGCCACCCGACTTGTAGGTCAGCCGGGCGGCCGGACGCTGATCGCCGAGCGGGATGGCCGCCGCCACGTCCTCGGCCGTCGGTGCCCGCTCGGCGTCGTCCCCCGACGTGCCGTCGCCGGCCGGTGCCGTCCCCGCCGCTGCGGGGGTGGGTCCAGCGCCCGCTGTCGGTGCATCCCCGGCGGAGGCCGGTGCGAGTGCGGCTCCGGGCATGGACACCGTGCCCTTGGGCGCGGAGGCGAGCTTGCCGCTGGCCTGGCCGTCGCCCTCGTGCTTGACCGGGAGGCGGAAGAAGTAGGTCGTGGCCTCCTCCTTCAACCCCGCCATCATGTCGACGAAGGAGTTGTAGGCCTCGCGTCGGTACTCGGTCAGCGGATCACGCTGGCCGACCGCGCGCAGTCCGATCCCGTCGCGCAGCGCGTCCATCTCGTAGAGGTGCTCGCGCCACTTGCGGTCGACCACCGACAGGATCACCCGGCGCTCGACCTCGCGCATGACGTTGGGACCGCCGACCTCCTCCTCACGACGCTCGTAGGCGTCGTGCGCGTCCTCGATCAACTGCTCGACGAACTCCGGACGATCGAGGGACTCGAGGTCGAGCGATGCGAAGTCGACGGCCGGCTCGTAGATGGCCTCGACGCGGACCGCCAGGCCGTCGACGTCCCAGTCCTCGGGGAAGACCCCCTCGGGGCAGTGCTCGTCGACGAGCTCCTCGATCGCGTCCTCGATGTACTTCTGCGCGAGACGCTCGACCTCCTCGAGGTCACCCTCGAGCAGCTTCTGGCGCTGGCCGTAGATGACCTTGCGCTGCTCGTTCATCACGTCGTCGTACTTGAGGACGTTCTTGCGGCGGTCGAAGTTGAGGCTCTCCACCTGCCGCTGCGCGTTGGCCACGGCCTTGGTGACCAGCTTGTGCTCGATCGGCACGTCGTCGGGGATCTTCAGACGCGTCATGATGCGTTCGACGGCCGAGGCGTTGAACAGACGCATCAGGTCGTCGTTCAGCGACAGGAAGAACCGGGACTCGCCCGGGTCACCCTGGCGGCCGGAGCGACCTCGCAGCTGGTTGTCGATACGACGCGAATCGTGGCGTTCGGTCCCGATCACGTAGAGGCCACCGAGGTCCTTGACCTCCTGGCCCTCGGCCCGGCACTCGACCTCGAAACGCTCGAAGGCCGCCTCGTACGCCGCGTCGCGCTCCTCCTGCGGTGTGTCGGCCGGCAGCTTGTTGGCCTCGTCCTGCGCCATCTCCTCGGGGTTGCCGCCGAGCATGATGTCGGTACCGCGACCCGCCATGTTCGTGGACACCACGACGGCGCCCTTGCGTCCGGCCTGGGCCACGATGTGGGCCTCGCGAGCGTGGTTCTTGGCGTTGAGGACCTCGTGGCGCACGCCTCGCTGGATCAGCATCGTCGAGAGGCGCTCGGACTTCTCGACCGAGGTGGTGCCGATCAGCAGCGGCTGGCCCTTGGCGTGCCGCTCCTCGATCTCGTCCGCGACGGCCTCGAACTTGGCCTCCTCGGACTTGTAGATCAGGTCGGCACCGTCGATGCGCACGAGCGGACGGTTGGTGGGCACGGTGACCACGGCGAGGTCGTAGATCTCGAGGAACTCGACCTCCTCGGTCTTGGCCGTACCGGTCATACCGGCGAGCTTGTCGTAGGTCCGGTAGTAGTTCTGGAGGGTGATCGTGGCGAGCGTCTGGTTCTCGTCCTTGATCTTCACCCCCTCCTTGGCCTCGATCGACTGGTGCAGTCCCTCGGAGTACCGCCGCCCGTCGAGCACACGCCCGGTGTTCTCGTCGACGATCTTGACCTCACCGTCGACCACGATGTACTCGCGGTCGCGCTTGAACAGGTCGCGGGCCTTCAACGCGTTGTTCAGGTGGTGGATCAGCGGGGTGTTCACCGACTCGTACATGTTCTCGATGCCGAGCAGCTTCTCGACCTTGGCCACGCCCTCCTCGGTGACCGCGACGGTGCGCTTGGCCTCGTCCACCACGTAGTCACCGGTGGCCTCGCCGGGACGCTCGCCCTCCTCGCCCTTGGTGAGGTTGGGCGCCACGCGTCGTGCGAACACCTGGTAGAGGTCGGCGGACTGCTCCGCCGGGCCGGAGATGATCAGCGGCGTGCGGGCTTCGTCGACCAGGATGGAGTCGACCTCGTCCACGAGCGCGAAGTGGTGGCCGCGCTGGACCTGCGTCTCCTTGGTCCAGGCCATGTTGTCGCGCAGGTAGTCGAAGCCGAACTCGTTGTTGGTGCCGTAGGTGATGTCGGCGGCGTAGGCCGCACGCTTGGCGTCCTTGGTCTGCCCCGAGTGCACGACGTCGACGGTGAGCCCGAGGAAGCGGTGGATGCGGCCCATCCACTCCGCGTCGCGCTTGGCCAGGTACTCGTTGGTGGTGACGATGTGCACGCCACGGCCCGACAGGGCGTTGAGGTAGACCGGCATCGTGGAGGTGAGCGTCTTGCCCTCACCGGTCTTCATCTCGGCGATGCCGCCCTGGTGCAGGGCGATCCCACCGAAGACCTGGACGTCGTAGGGGCGTTGCTTCAGCGACCGCCAGGCCGCCTCGCGCACCACGGCGAAGGCCTCGACGAGCAGGTCGTCGACGTGGGCCCCGTCGGCGAGCCGCTCGCGGAACTCGTCGGTCTTGGCGCGCAGTTCGGCGTCGGAGAGCGCCTCCATGGCCGGAGCCAGCGCACCGACCTCGGTGACGACCTTGCCGATCTGCTTGGCCTTGCGACCCTCACCGGCGCGCAGGACCTTGTCGAGGACTGCCATAGGGATTCTCTCATCGTCGCTTCGGACGGCCCCGAGGGGCCGCCTCCCGATCGCCACGGAGGGCGGGAGGGGGGCAGGAGCGGGTGGCCTACGACCAACACCTCGTCGTAGCGCCACGCGTGGGCCCGATGGTACGACAGCCGCGCTGGTGGGCCACGGGTCGTCCGCGACCGGGCTCGCACCGCTCACCATCCCACGGCGGGCGGCGCGTCGCGGGGAGCGCTGCCCCGGACCGGCTCAGGTGATCTCGAGCAGCTTCTCACGCACGGCGTAGACCACCGCTTCCATCCGCGAGTGCAGGTGCAGCTTCTCGAGGATGTTGCGCACGTGGTTCTTGACCGTGTTCTCGGAGATGAACAGGGTCTTGGCGATCTCACGGTTGTTCATCCCCTGCGCGACGTGCTGGAGGACCTCCATCTCGCGCGGGGTCAATCGCGGCGCCGGGACCTGCTCCTTCTGCTCCTCCTTCTTGATCATGGCCGCGAACTCGTCGAGGAGCTTGCTCGCCATGGAGGGGGAGATGAGGGACTGGCCACCGTTGACGGACCGGACCGCGTGGCCGATCTCGTCGATCGAGATCTCCTTGAGCAGGTAGCCGTTGGCGCCGGCCTTGATCGCCTCGTAGAGGTCGTCCTCCTCGTCGGAGATGGTCAGCACGAGGATCTTGGTGCCGGGCAGCTCCGCCTTGATGGCGCGCGTGGCGTCGATGCCGGATTGGATCGGCATGCGGACGTCCATCACGACCACGTCCGGAGCGTGTTCACGGGCCATCGCGACCGCGGACTCCCCGTCGCCGGCCTCACCGAGGACGTCGATGTCCGGCTCGTCGTCGAGGACCATGCGCAGACCCCGACGGAACAGCTCGTGGTCGTCCGCGATCAGGGTCCGGATCGGATCGGTGTCCGCGTTGGCCACGGCGTGCTCCCCTCGCGTGCCGCACCTCGGTGCGTCGGCATCCGGGCCAGTCTAGCCCGTCAGGACCTGTCCGTCGGGGGAACGGTGCCGGTCGGTCGACCAGCGTGGGCCGACCGGACCAGTGCGACCCACGGACGGACAGGCGGCCGTCCGGGCCAGTCGTCGCGGCCGGGCGGCCGCCCGACGGCCCGCCCGGTGCCGGGTCCAGGCCGGGCGCACGCCGGGCCCGAGGGATGGGACGAGGTCGCCGCGCCCCTCGGTCCCGGCGGTGCGCTGGACTAGAGGTCGTCGTCCTCGAACGCCCCCACCGCCGCGGGTTCACGGTTGCCCGGGTGGGCCGCAGCCGCCGCCAGCCGCGGCTTCTGCACCAGCTTGGTCTTGAGCTTGCGCACCTGGCGGGTGAGCTTCGCCTCGGCGCGGTCGATCGCGGTCACGTGGTCGGGTCCCGAGGCGGAGGCCCGCAGGTACTTGCCCTTGGCGTGCAGCACCACCTCGCAGCGGACCTTGTCCTCGATGCGAGGGTTGACTTCCTCCGAGAACACCACCTCCATGTCGATGAACCGATCGAAGTAGCGCCGCACGCGCGACAGCTTCGCGATGGCTTCGTCGCGCACGTCCGGCGCGACATCGACGTTCTTGCCCTTGACCGTGATCCTCACCTGGGGCCTCCTCGTCGGTCCGCGCCGAGCGGCGTGGACCCTGGTGCTCGGGGGAGCACCCGGTCACGCGCGGTCCGGTCCGGACGCTGACCACCACCATCGGTGGGTGGAACGGCCCGTGCGTGGCCGTCGCCTCGGTACGGGGTCGCACCGCGGCAGCCACGCCTGGCCCGGGGGCCGTGAGGTGGGGCGGGTCGATCGTTCGCGACACCCGGCCCAGGTGGGTACGGCGAAGCTACCGGTCGAGCCCCGCCCGCGCGGGTGGACCGGACCGGGTCGCACGGTCACGCCCGGTCACCGCTCAGCGGGGGGGACCTTCGGCCCCACCGCCGAACCCCGCGGTCCAGCGGATGGTCGCCGGCCCGGGCGAGCACGGCCAGGTGCACCTCGCCGGCGCCCGCTGCGAGGAGGGCATCCGCCGCGTCCGCCGCGGTCGCTCCCGTCGTCAGCACGTCGTCGACCACCAGCACCGTGGTCCCGGGCAGCGGCCGGAGAGCGACCTGGCGCTCCCCGCCGCCGCGGCCCCGCTGCCACCGAAGGAGGGGCGCGGCCGGGGAGCCGATCGCGGCGGCGACCACCGCCGCGAGCACGGCCGCGTGGTCGACACCGCGTCGGCGGACCCGCGCCGGGGCCGTGGCGACCCACGTCACCACGTCGACGTCCGGCGGATCGGTCGCGACCCGCGTCGCGAGCCGCTCGGCCAGGGCTGGCCACGCCGCCGTCGCGCCCCCGACCTTCGCGGCGACGACCGCGGCAGCGACCGGCCCTGCGTAGTCGGTGGCGACCCGCGTCGAGACGATCGGAGCGTCCGGTGACCAGCACCCGTGCCCGGCGGTCCGTGGGCCGCCGCACCGGGAGCACGCACGGCGAGGTCCCGGTACGACCGCCCCGTCGCACGCGTCGCACCAGACGTCACCCCGCACCGGCCCACGTCGGCGGCAGGCGAGGCACCGGGTCGGTGCGAGCAGTTCGAGGACGCCGTCGATGGGGCCGACGAGGAGCTCCGCGGTCGGGGACCGCCAGCCTGGCCTCGCGGGGTGGTCCTCGCCGGACGAGCGACCTCGCGCCTGTGGATGGCGCCGGTCGCCGGCGCCGGTCAGTCGGCGCGACGGCGCGGCGCTGTGGCCTCGTCGACCAGCATCACCGGGATGCCGTCGCGCACGGGGAAGGTCAGACCACAACCGAGACACACCAGCACGTGGCGACGCTCCTTGTGCTCCACCGAGGCGTGACAGGCGGGGCACACCAGGATCTCGAGCAGGCGTTCGTCGAGTGCCATCGTCCGGCTCCTTCAGCTGGTGGCGTCGAGGTGGGACCGGACCTCGTCGCGCAGGCGTTCGAGCGCCGCGGTGTCGTCACCTTCGACGTTCAGCCGCAGCAGGGGCTCGGTGTTCGAGGGTCGCAGGTTGAACCAGCCGTCGCCCACCACGACGGTCAGACCGTCCTCGCGATCAGCCACCCCGCGCCCGACGAAGGCCGCCGCGACGGCGTCGACGGCCGCCCCTGGGTCGTCGACCTCGAGGTTGATCTCGCCGGAGGAGGGGTAGCGGTCGTAGGGGGCGATGACCTCCGACAGCGGTGCGTCGGCCTCGGCGACGGCCTCGAGCAGCACGAGGGCCGCGACCAGACCGGAGTCGGCCCGGTAGTGATCACGGAAGTAGAAGTGTCCCGAGTGCTCCACGGCGTAGATCGCGCCGGTCTCGGCCATCCGCCGCTTGATGAACGAGTGCCCCACACGCGTGCGGACAGCGGTACCTCCCGCCGCCTCGATGGTCTCGGGCACCACCCGCGAGCAGATGAGGTTGTGCAGCACGGTCTCGCCCGGGTGGTGGCGCAGGAGCCGGTCGGCCACGACCGCACCGACCAGGGACGACGCCACCGATCGGCCGGTCTCGTCCACGGCGAACACCCGATCGGCATCACCGTCGAAGGCCAGTCCGAGCGCGTGCCCACCGTCGCGCACGGCGGCCTGCAGGTCGCGGAGGTTGTCGGGTTCGAGCGGGTTGGCCGGGTGGTTGGGGAAGGTCCCGTCGAGCTCGAAGTACAGCGGCGTGGTCTCGATGGGCAGGCCCTCGACGACCGCGGGCCAGACGTGGCCAGCCATGCCGTTGCCGGCGTCGACGGCGACCCGGACGGGGCGCAGGACCTCGACGTCGACGAAGGACCGGACGTGGGCCGCGAAGTCGCCGAGCAGGTCGCGCTGGGTGCGAGCCCCGCGCTCGGCGTCGGGGCGAGCGTCGGGCACACCGGCCAAGACGCGATCACGCAGGTCGGCGAGGCCCGTGTCGATCGCGACCGGGACGGCCCCGGCCCGGCACAGCTTGATCCCGTTGTAGGCCGCGGGGTTGTGGCTGGCGGTGAACATCGCCGCCGGGGCGTCGAGGACGCCCGACGCGTAGGAGACGAGATCGGTCGAGGCCAGGCCGAGGTCGATGACGTCGACGCCCTGGCCCGTCAGACCGGACGCGAAGGCGTCGACCAGCGCCGGCGAGGAGGGCCGCATGTCCCGACCGATCAGGAACGGCCGGTCCGCGGCCGCCAGCACCTCGGCTGCCGCGACACCGAGGTCGTGCACCAGCGCCGGGGTCAGATGCGTGGCGGTCACGCCGCGCACGTCGTAGGCCTTGACAACGGCCTCCAGCACGGCCGGGTCGTGGGGCACGGGGCGATCCAAGGGTCAGCGGGCGGGTGAGGGGCGGGAGCCTACTCGCGCCCCTGCCCGGTCGAGCTCGGGACGTCGCCCGTGGCGCGTGTCGGGGCTCCTGCACGGGGCGGGAGGTCCGGCACGACCGGCTCGAGCGGTTGACCCGGTAGGTGACGGCCGATGTAGCGCTTGCGTGTCCGGCCGTCCTCCTTCCAGTACGCGTACCAGTACGGGCCGTGGGGACAGCTGCTGCACGACCGCTTGCCGCAACGGACCTCCTCCTGGCGGTACCGCAGGGTGGGTGGCAGGTCCCGCTCGAGCGCGGGCTCGGGGTGCCCGTCCACGTGGACCAGCAGTCCACGCACCAGCAGCAACAGTTGGCGCAGCTCGAACTCGTCGAGCCGGCGAACACCGTCGACGAGGTCCCGCGGGATGGCCACGCTGCTGCTCCGGTTCGGTCGGCGCGACGCTACTTGGGCTCCCCCCGGCACCCAAGGAACCACAGCGGGAGCGGTCCAGGGTGGAGGAGCTGAGCGCTGCCCCCGCCCGGGCTGGACCCCCGAGAGGCGCTGCCACACGCAGGTGGCCGCCCGGGTCGGTCGACCTCGACGCGACGGACGTCGCGCGCTCCAGCGGAGGTCCCGCTCCGGCGCGCTCGGCAGGTCAGGGGGCCGGCTACCAGTCGGTCGCAGGCCCGCGGTCGCCGGCCGCGGGGACCGGGCGAGGAGCCGGTTGCGTCTGCTGCGGCGCCTCGACCCGCGGCAGCTCCAGCGTGAGCTCGTCACGCGTGTCGCGCCGGCGCGGCACGACGTCCGCCGAGCCGACGGCGGGCGTCGACAGGAGCGTCTCGACCACGCGACGGCGCGATGCTCCGTCCCGCGGGGGCCGATCGACAGCCGGAGGCGGTGCAACGTCGTCCGATGCCATCGTCGGGGTCGGCGCCGCTGCGGGCTCGGGAACGGCACGCAGGGCAGCCGCGAGGACCGCCACGGTCGCCTGGCTCCCGAGGTCGCGGGGCGCGGCCACAGCCGGCTCGTCCACGACCCGGTCATCGGGCGGCCGCCGGTCGGTCAACCCCCAACCGCGGGGCGCTTCGGTCCGGGCGGCGTGGCGCGAACACAGGTCGTAGCCCTGCGGATCGACCTCGTCGACGAGCCGGTCGAGGTGGACCTCGGCGGTCGCGTACGAGAAGGTCAGGGTCGCGCGCGCCGGCGCCGGGCAGCCCGGGCGGGCGCACGGCCGTTCCGCGGCACGAGCCAGCGAACGCACCACGCGTGAGCGAGGGGCGGAGGACGGCGCCGCGGACGAGTCAGCCATGGCGGGGAACGCTAAACCACACCGGTGTGGTCCGGCAAGCACCTGGCACCGGAGGGTCCGGTCTTGGGCACCCGACCAGCACCCAAGTGGATGTTGTGGTTCACCCCCCGACATGCACTCCCGGCGGGCGCACGGCGTCGGAGCAGGACGGGCGGGGTACGGTCTGCACGTGAGGGACGACCGCCACGCGCGCCACCGCCGCGCCGATACCGACCGCCGACGCCGACCCGTCGACGGCTTCCGCGCGAGCGACCGGCGCCGCTTCGAACGCCTCGTGGAGGACGCGGTCGCCGGCCTTCCCGAGGAGCTGCTCTCGCACCTCGACAACGTGCAGCTGACCGTCGTGGACGTCCCCCCTGCCGACCCCGTCGGGGACGGTCGCGACGCGGTCCTCCTCGGCCTCTACCAGGGCGTGCCGAGGACCGAACGAACGTGGGGTGCGGCCGCGCTGCCTGACCGCATCACCCTCTTCCGGCGCCCGCTCGAGGCGCGCGCCAGCTCCCGGGCCGAGCTCGCCGAGATCGTGCGCGAGACCGTGGTCCACGAGATCGCGCACCACTTCGGCATCGACGACGACCGCCTCGACGAGCTCGGCTGGGGCTGAGCCCGGTGCAGCGCGGGTACAGCCCGTCCCCGCCACCGTGGAGTCGACCCATGCGGACGGCTCGGATGGTGAGCCTGGGGCGGATCACCGGGGTCGGCGGGTCGCTCGGTGACGTGAGATGACGACGGTGACGGCAGACGGCGGTCCAACACCGTTCGGGCGTCACCGTCGAAGGCTGACGTCACCAGGCAAGGGCGGCGCGAACCGCCGTGATGCTGCGGTCATGGGAGGCGCCGTGCACGCCGAGCACCGTCACCCCTGGGCGTCAGCCACCAGCAGCACCAACGATGCCCTACCCGGTCGCTGCCGAGCTCGGCTGGGGCTGACCCGCGATCAACCGTCCTCTGCGGGCGCAACACCGTCCACCGGCTCGCCGCCACCGTCGGGGACGTCGTCGGACGGCGGCTCCCCGCCCGCAGGTGCGTCGTCGACCGGCGGATCCTCCTCGCTCACATCGCCCGGCGCCAGGGGGTCGACGGGCTCGATACCGAGCTCGGTCCCGAGCCGCTGGGTGGTACCCGGCGCCCACCGCAGCACCGGCCCTCGCGGCGTGCTCCACCACGACGACGGCGCGCCCACCGCGGCCACCAGGTGGCGCGGACCACCGTGACCACCGCTACCCACGGTGCCGGCCACGACCGCGCCGCTGGTCGACCGGACCGTGAGCGCCCAGGAGCTCGCCCCCTCGACCAGCCCGCGGATCGGCACGGACAACGCCGCCCCGGGCGGGACCTGCAGACCGGACAGCTCGGCGGGGGCCGACGCCGTCGAGCCGTCCCAGAGGCTGACCTCGACCGTGGCCGGCTCGCTGCCCGGGTTGACCAGCCGTAGCTGCTCGCCCCGACCCTCGCGTCCCGATCCCGTCAACGTCCAGATCGGATCGACCTCCGCCCCGAGCTGCACCGCGAACCCGGTGTCCTCCGGGTTCGGCGACGACAGCTGAGCCACGGCGGACACCGTCACCGGGACCCCGTCGCTGAGCGCCGTCACCGCAGCGCTCTCGACGCCGTCCGGGAAGGTCCCGCGCAGGTCCACGCGGCGCACCGTGCCGGGCGGAACCGCCACCTCGGCCAGCCCTTCGGGGACCACCCCGCCGTCCTCGGTGTGCAGGGTCAGCTCGACCGGCGCCGACCGGTCGGTGGCGTTGGCGATCCACAGCCAGGAGGCACGCCCCTCACCGTCGACCACCCACGGGATCGTCCAGCTGGCGGCCGGTTCCGACGCCGCCTGCAGCAGCGAGACTCCATCGATGCCACCGATGGCGCTCCGGGTCAGTTGGACCCCCTCGACGGCGACCCTACCGGACTGCACCGTGACCACCGCGGCCAGATCCAGCTCCTCGGGTAGGTACTCGTTGAGGGTGAGCTCGACGGCGTCGTTCGCGGCGACGCTGATGTTGCGCAGCCTCGTGGGCTCATCCGGGCCCTCCGGCGTCAGAAAGCTCACCGCGACGGTCGCTCCGGTCCCGTGCGGGTTGGCGATGCGCAGCCGGGCCTCGCTGCCGCCGGCGGTCGCCAGACCTGGCACCGTCCAGCGCATCGCTGCGGTCCCCGGCGCGCACGGACCCGCGGCCGTCCCCGGCGGCAGGTCCTCCTCGCCCGTCAGCTGCCACTCGCGTGAGACGGTCACCGGCGCGCCGGACCACCGGGCGTCGATGGCGCCGCCGGCGAGCTCCTCGACCGCCCCGCGGGCACCCGCTCCGGGGAACAGCCGTGGCGCGATCAGCGGCGAGCTGTCACCGTCACCGACGGTGCGCACCTCGACGGTCGCCGGCGCGTCACCTGCCTCGCCGGGGCGCACCACGTCGACCACCGCCGACGTCCCGGGACGGTCGTCACCGATCGCACAGACCGAGCGACCCGACGCCGCCTCGGTACCCGCCAACGCCACCGGCGACGGTGCGACCTCCTCCACCGGCTCCGTCAGCAGGTCGATCAGCCCGACCAGCCCGAGGCTGACGGCGATGACGGTCAGGGCCACAGCGGGCCGTCCGCGCCTCACGACCCACCCCCTGCGTCGCGTTCGTCGCCCGAGTGTGGGTCGCTCTCGGCGGGCCCCCCACCACGCGCGAAACCGGGTGGGCGGAGCATCAAGGACAGGACGAGCAGCGCGATCAGCAGCTGGCCCGTGAGGGCGACCGTGCGCGCCCCCTGGCCGACCGGCGCGACCTCGATGCGGCCGCTCGGCTCCGTCAGCTGGAAGGCGGCGACGGGCCCGTCCACCGGCGCGAGGCGGACGCCGTCCGCGGTCGCCACGAACCGGTCGCCGGGCAGCTCGGACAGCACCAGGACGCCCGCCTCGTCGGACCCACCCACCGCCCGGCCGTCGGGCAACACGCGGAGCGCCACCGGTTCGGTCTCTCGGGGCAGCGCCCCGGTCGCAGCGAGCGCGTCAGCCGCGTCGGCCGGGACCACGCTGGCGCGCGGCAGCGCATCGGTCACCGCGAGCACGCGACCGGTCGCCACGGGCCGCGGCTCGAGGCCCACCTGGCTGCGCAACGCCGCGTCGAGGTCGTCCGAGATCCCACCGTCCGGGACGATCACGTACCGGACACCGAGCCGGCCGAGGGTCGCCGTGGCACCGATGTCGCGGCCGGCGACCAGATCGGCGACGGCCGCGTCCACCACGGCCGAGGCCTGCGGGTCGGGGGTCAGGCCGGTCGCTGCCATGGTGGGGCCGGCACCCGGGACGACCTCGTAGGTCACCACACCCTCCACGTCGGCGAGGAGCAGGACCAGGAACGGGTCGGACGGCGTGGCCGTCGCCGTGACGAACGCGGGCAGGCTGTCGAGGTCGCGGACGTAGGCCCCCTCCGGGCCCCGCACGAGATCCAAGGCCACGGCCCCGAGGCTGACCACGACGGCCACGCCGGTCGTTGCCGCCGCCACCTGCCGCCACCCGAACGCGTGGCGACCGAGCGAGGTCTCGCCGCGGGCGAACGCCACCGCCAGCAGCCCGGCGTACGCCGCCGCGGCCAGGATCAGGGGAAGCCCCGGCCAGACGGGGGATCCGACGCGCCCGAGCCACCAGCCCACCACCGAGCTGGACAGGCCGACGAGCCACAGCACCGCGACCAGACGGGCCTGACGGCGCCAGCCGAACAGCACCCCGAGGATGCCGGCCAGCAGGAACCCCAGGCCCGCCACGACGCCCGGGAAGCCCTCGATGTCCGGCACCAGCAGGACCCATCGCCACAGCTCGCTGCTGACCACGGGTTCGGGCGCCACCCCACGGATCGGCCCGTCAGCGGCGAACAACGACCAACTCCAGGGCAGGAGCAGTGCGATCGGCCCGAGGGTGGCCAGGCCGACCCGTGCCGTCAGGGGACCGCGCCAGTCACGCGGGGCGCCCGGGAGCACCACGACCAGCAAGCCGACGGCAGCGATGAGCAGCACCACGACCATGACCGGGGCGAAGGCCACGGCGATCCCGCCGAGCAGCGCCGAGGCAGCGGTCGCCCGCCAGGCACGGCCCGGCGGGGACGAGCGACGCGCCAACGTCCCGCCGGCGGCCACGAGGCCCGGGAGCACGGCGATGACCACCAGCGCGCTGACCTGCCCGGTCAGGAGCGCTGCGAGCGTCGGCGGCGACAGCACGTAGGCGGTCGCTGCCGCGACGCGGGGCAGCTTGCGGTCCGAGTAGCGCTGGGCCGCGCGGAGGGCGGTGATCCAGGCGACCAGCAGGCTGCCGAGGAGAACGGCACGGGAGGCCAGGTACGCCGAGCCGAACAGCAGCCCCTGCAGGAGGCCGAGCACCGCCTGCGACGGTGAGGCCGGCACGTCGGTGCCGAGGCCGGCGGCGGTGTGCCACGCCGCGGCGTGATCGGCGAGGAAGGCTCGCGGCGACGCCGGCCACGGGGCGAGCTCACCCCCACGCAGGGTCCCGGTGGCGAGCAACGGGATGGCACCGGCGACGACCACGATCGTCAGCAGCGCACCGGCGACCAGCACCGGCCGTTCGCGCAGGAGCCGGACCATCCGGGCCGTGGCCGTCTCGGGAGCCACGGGTGTGACCGGTCGTTCGTCGGTCCCGGTCACGACGTCGCCACCGGCGACCCACTCGGCGATGGCTTCGGAGTAGGCCCGCATGCGGGGGGCGATGCGCCCGAACATCTCCTTGACCTCGCCGTCCGTGCGACGACGATCGGCCTGGACCTGTCGGCGCAGCCGGCGGGTCTCGAACACGTGCAGCACGTTCCACAACCACGCGCGGATCGTCAGCCACGCGTCCGAGAAGCGGCGGGTCAGCACGAACCCGAGGATCTTGGCGACGCCGACCAGGAAGTAGAGCGGCACGATGGTCAGCAGCCGCAGCGGCCCGTAGTTCTTGAGCAGGGTCGCCAAGGTGTTGCGCTCAGCGAAGTAGCGCGGGCCGATGACCCGCGTCTGACCGAGCCGGTGGTAGTTGGTCGCCGCCGCCGCGTGTTCGCCGACGGCATCCGGGATCACCTCGACGTCGTGGCCGGCCAGCCAGGTCCGCCAGCACAGGTCCAGGTCGTCGCGGAAGAGGTGGAAACGCCGGTCGAACCGACCGAGCCGGTCGAAGACCTCACGCCGGAGCATCATCCCGCTGGTCGACACGTAGAGCGTCCGGCGATCGACGTCGCGCTGGCCCTGGTCCAGCTCGTGCTCGTCGACGCCGGAGTCCGCGCGTCCGGTCAGGTCGACCGTCCAGCCAACCGACTGCAGCAGCCGCGGGTCGTCCCAGTCGAGCAGCTTCGGGCCGACGATGGCCAGGCGCGGATCCGCGTCCAGCGCCGCCGCCAGCTCGGCGATCGCTTCCGGTGCGAGCGCCAGGTCGTCGTGCACCAGCAGGACGTACGGAGCATCGTCCGCAGCGCGCGCGTCGAGCGCCATCGACACGGCCGCGCCGAAGCCGAGGTCGCGCTCGGCCACCAGCACCTGCTCGTCCCCGAGGGCCGCCTGCAGGGTCACCCGGGTGTCGTCGTTCGAGCCGTTGTCGACCGCGAGGACCTCGAGGTGCTCGTGGGTCTGCGCGGCCAGCGCCGCGAGCGTTCGCGACAGGTACGGCCCGCCGTCGTGGGCGACGAGCACGGCCAGGACCCGTGACGAGGAGGCCCGGCGTCCGGAAGGCTCGGGCGCGGTGGTCGACGCGTCGGGCGCGTCGACGAGCGGTGACTCGGAGACCGACACCGGGGTGCGATCCTCCTCGCAGGGGGCACGGGTCGCGGCACGGCGGACCGCGACCGGCAAGGAGCGTCGGGGGACCGTGCGAGGGGTGGAGACCGGACGGCGAGGAGCAGGCACGCCGGCTCACGAACGCGAGGAACGTACCACGTCCGCTCGGCGCCCCTGCCGGGCCGGACCGGTGACCCGGCGCCCCGCGCCGAGCGCCCTGCCTCAGGCGGTGAAACGCTTCGCGCGGCGTCGCTCGCGCTCGGACAGGCCTCCCCAGATACCGAACCGCTCGTCGTTGGTCAGGGCGTACTCGAGGCAGTCGCTGCGCACGGGGCACGCCCCACAGATGCGCTTCGCCTCGCGGGTCGAACCGCCCTTCTCGGGGAAGAACGCCTCGGGGTCGGCGTCGAGGCACTTGGCCTCGAGCATCCAGGTGCGCTCGTCCGCTGCATCGAAGGCCAACTTCGTCGACAGCTCCGCGATGATCGCTCCCACCAACCGCTCCTCAGCCGTCCCGCCGTGGCTGCCCGGATCGACAGCCTTGGAACTACACGATTGGCATCTTGGGCCTCCACGGCGGCCAGGTCAAGCGGTGCAGCCCCACCGGTTGTGGTCGGACGGCCACCGCCGCCACCAGGGGTGGGGGTCGGGGCGCCCTCCGCACGCACGAGGACGCCCGCCCCGGGTGCGGCGGGGCGGGCGTCGGGGTGGACCCACGTCCTCCCCGGGCGGGGGGAGGCGGGGTCCCGGCCGGCGCCACCTGGGAGGGGGGCCGGCCGCGCTCGCGCCGGGGAGGGCGGCGCGGGTCGTGGGTCAGCTCAGACCAGATCCTCCAGGGCGTGCCGGAGCCGGAGCAGGCCGTCGCGCAGGCGCGACTTGGCGGTGCCCTCCGGGATGCCGAGGACCGCCGCCACGTCCCGGTAGGTGTGGCCGCCGAAGTACGCGAGTTCGATGGCCTCGCGCTGACGTACGGTCAGCTCGGCCATCGCACGGCGGACCTGCCAGTGGTCGAGGCGCACCTGCACCTCGTCGGCCACGTCGTCGTACTCCCGCGGCTGATCACGACGCGAGACCCGGTCATCGCGGTCCCGGGACGCCTGCTCGCTCCGCACGCGGTCGACCGCACGGCGGTGGGCCAGGGTGGTCACCCACCCCGACGCGCTCCCCCGGTCCGGGTCGAAGCGGTCGGCCTTCCGCCACACCTCGACCATGACCTCCTGCGCCACCTCCTCGGCGAGCGCGCGGTCGCGCAGGACGCGCAGCGCCACCCCGAGGACCTGCGGCGTCACCCGCTCGTAGAGGGCGGCGAAGGCGGTGGTGTCCCCGCCACCCACCGCGACGAGGAGCTCCTCGCTGGTCGCCTCTTGGTCGGCCAGCGACCGGTTCAGGCCAGCCGGCGGCGCGGCAGCGACGGGCGCGGCCCGAGCGGCGGGGGCGGGCGGCGGGAGGGTGAGGCTTGCGGTGGCCACGGTGGACTCCGGGGTGGTCGGTAGGGAGACCGAACCACGTTGTCCAGTTTCTGTCAAGCTTTCTGTTCAGGTTCTTGTACAGGGCGGAGGGCAGCACGTTCCCACCGCCCCGCGGCGCGCCGAGCGCACGACGTGCACCCGCGACGTGCGCCCACGAGGTGCACCCACGGCGGCACCCGCCGGACCGCGGCGCGTGTCGGCGGGTGCCTGCGCGAGCCGGACCGTCGGCTCGTGGATCAGGCGCGGGCGGGGACCAGCCCGTAGGTGGTGGTGCGCTCGGCGACCGGGCGTCCCGCAGCCTCGGCCACGGCGCGGAGGGCCTCGGGGCTCTGGGCGACCCCGTGGTCGGCGCCCGCCATCCGCGAGATGGTCTCCTCCATGAGGGTCCCACCGAGGTCGTCGCAACCACCGGCGAGCAGCGTGGCGGCGCGATCGAGCCCGAGCTTGACCCAGGACAGCTGCACGTGGTCGATCGCGCCCTGCAACAGCAGCCGCGCCAGCGCGTGCACGCGACGGGAGTCCTCGAACGACGCACCGGGACGGGCGACCCCCGCGAGGTAGATCGGGGCGAGTTGGTGGACGAACGGCAACGGCACGAACTCGGTGAACCCCCCGGTGTCCTCCTGGATCGAGCGCAGCAGCTTGATGTGGGACACCCAGTGGTGGGGTTCGTCCACGTGGCCGTACATCATCGTGGACGAGGTGGGCAGCCCGATGGCGTGGGCGGTGGTGACGACCTCGATCCACTGGGCTGCCGGCAGCTTGCCCTTGGTCAGCACCCAGCGGACCTCGTCGTCGAGGATCTCGGCAGCGGTGCCCGGCAGGGACCCGAGCCCGCGGTGCTGGGCCTCCTCGAGCCACTCGCGCACCGAGACGCCCATCCGGGTCGCCCCGTTGACGACCTCCATGGGGCTGAAGGCGTGGACGTGGATGTCGGGGACCCGCGCCAGGACGGCGTCGAGGACGTCGAAGTAGTAGTCGCCCGGCAGGTCGGGGTGGATCCCGCCCTGCATGCACACCTCGGTCGCGCCGAGCTCCCAGGCGTCCTGCACCCGATCGGCGATCTCGCTCAGCGACAGGGTGTAGGCGTCCGGGTCGTCACGGCGCTGCGCGAACGCGCAGAACCGGCAGCCGGTGTAACAGACGTTGGTGAAGTTGAGGTTGCGGTTGACCACGTAGGTCACCGTGTCACCCACCCGCTCGGCACGGACCTCGTCTGCCGCCTCCGCGAGCGCCTCGAGCTCCACCCCGGTGGTCTCGAGCAGCAGCAGCGCCTCGGCGTCGTCCAGGACCACACCGCGCTGGGCACGGCGCAACGCGGCGGCCACCTCGGGGCGGATCGTGGAGCGTGCCGGCCCCTCGACGCGCGGGGCGTTGGCAGCCAGCACCCCGTCGGCGATCTGGTGCAGGTCGCCGTAGACCGCCTGGTGCAGCGCGTCCTCGGCCTGGGCGGACCGGGCGTTGCGCCCGTCGGCGGCCGACCCGCCGGCCTCGTCACCCGACACCACCGCCGCCATCGCCTCGGTGAACGTGGTGGCCTCGACCTCGGGGTCCTGCCACGGCTGCCCCTCGGGCCGCACGCCGGGCCGAGCGAGCCCCTCGGGACCGGCCAGCGCGGCGACCGGGCCCCGCATCCGGCCGGCCAGCCACGGGTCGGGACGCGCGGCCCACTCGGGGTAGATCGGCAACCGTGCGGTCAGCTCGAACCCGTGGTCGGCCGTACGGGCCGCCAGCTCGTCGAGGTGCGGCCACGGTGCCTCGGGGTTGACGTGATCGGGCGTGACCGGCGAGACCCCGCCCCAGTCGTCGATCCCGGCGCGCAGGATGTCGCCGTAGGTCCCCGGCGACAGGTTCGGCGGCGCCTGGATGTGCACGGTCGGACCCAGCGCCACCCGCGCCGTCGCCACCGTGGCGAGCATGTCCTCGAAGGTCGGCTCCGGCGCGTGACGCATCGCGGTGTCCGGCTTGGCCCGGAAGTTCTGGACGATCACCTCCTGGAGGTGCCCGTACCGCCGGTGCGTGGCCCGCAGCGCCAGCAAGGTGTCCGCCCGCTCCGGCAGGCTCTCATCGATCCCGATCAGCAGCCCCGAGGTGAACGGCACCGACAGCCGCCCGGCGTCCTCGATGGTCCGGAGGCGAACCTCGGGGTCCTTGTCCGGCGAGTTCCAGTGCGCCTGCCCCTTGGCGAGCAGCCGCCGCGAGGTGGTCTCCAGCATGATGCCCATCGACGCGCTGACCGGCTTGAGCGTGGCCAGCTCGGTCCAGCTCATCACCCCCGGGTTGAGGTGCGGCAGCAGTCCCGTGGCCTCGATCACCTGGATCGCGACCGCTCGCAGGTAGGCCAGCGTGCTGTCGTACCCGCGGGCGTCCAACCACTCGCGCGCCGCCGGGTAGCGCAGCTCGGGCTGGTCCCCCAGCGTGAACAGCACCTCGGTGCAGCCCGCCTCCTGACCCCGCCGCGCGATGTCCACCACCTGGTCCGGCGACAGGAACGCCGGGAGGTCCCCCTTCGGCGGCCACGCGAACGTGCAGTACCCACACGTGTCCCGACACAGGTGGGTCAGCGGCACGAACACCTTCCTCGAGTAGGTGATGACACGCCCGCCGCCGGCGGTCCGCCCGTAGCCGCCCTCGGCGAACCACGGCGCGCGATCGCGCAGCCCGGACGCCACCACCAGCAGCCGCTCGAGATCCTCACCACGGCACGTGAGCAGCGCGGCGACCTCGTCCCGCGTCAGGGTCCGGCCCTCCTCGGCACGGTGCAACGCACGCGGCCGGAGACGGGCAAGCACCTCGGGACCGGGCTCGTCACCACCGTCGAGCGGGGCGGTCTGCGCGTCGGTCACGACGCCTCCTCGGGAGCCGGGGTTCGGCGGACAGGCGTCCTGGCACCGTAGTGCACGAGCCCGACCGCTTCCTCACGCTCGGTCACGGCAGGGCGCGGACGGCAGCGACGATGTCGTCCTCCTGCACCAGCACGAGGTCCGCCGCCGGACCGAGCGGGACGTAGCTGTCGTGTGCCCGGACGCTCCGGAGGGGCAGACGGACACCGGCCTCGGCGAGGTGGGCCACGACGGCGTCGGCGATGCCGCCGGCGGTGGTCCGACACTCGTCGACCACGACCACCGCGGCGCAGTCGCGGGCGTGCGCCGCCAGCGCGGCGACCGGCAGCGGGTTCAGCCACCGCAGGTCGAGGACCCGGCACCGCACGCCCTCGGCTGCGAGCCGCCGAGCGGCCCGCAGCGACATCCGCACCCCGTTGCCGTAGGTGACCAGCAGGACGTCGGTGGCATCCGGGTCCCACACGCCGACCTCACCGGGCAGGCACACCTCGTCGACATCGGGGTAGGTCGTCAGCCACCTCTCGTCACCGGGCTCGTACAGGTCGCGCTCGTGGTAGAGGGCGATCGGTTCCAGGAACGCCACGACGCGGCCGTGCGCCGCCGCCATCGCCACGGCACCCCGCAGCATCCTCGCCGCGTCGTCCCCCCGCGACGGGACCGCCAGGATCAGGCCCGGGATGTCGCGCAGGGCACCGATCGAGTCGTCGTTGTGGAAGTGCCCGCCGAAGCCCTTCTGGTAAGCCAGGCCGGCGATCCGCACCACCATTGGGGACCGGTACCGGCCCGCGCTGAAGAACGAGGTCGAGCACGCCTCGCCGCGCAACTGGTCGAGCGCGTTGTGGAGGTAGGCGAGGTACTGGATCTCGGGGATCGGCAGCTGCCCGAGCAGCCCGGTTCCCTGCGCGACACCGAGGATCGTGGTCTCGTCCAGGAGGGTGTCGAAGACCCGGTCAGCGCCGAACCGTGCCTGCAGGCCACGGGTCACGCCGTACACGCCCCCCTTGGCGCCGACGTCCTGTCCGAACACCAGCGCCTCGGGGCGGCGCAACAGCTCGTCGTGCAGCGCCGCGCCGACGTGGGCGGCCAGGGTCCGGCGGGTCGCGGTCGCGGCGGCTTCGGGCAGCGTCCCGCCGAAGCTGGCGGCGCGCACGTCGCCGGCGACCTCGGTGGCCGCGGCGGCACGGGTCGCCGCCTCCCCCTCGGGCCCGTCGCCCGGCGCGAGCGACGCCACCACGGCCGTCACCGACGTGAGCTTGGGACGGGCCGCTGCCCGCGGCGCGAGCTCGGCGACGCGGGCGCGGACGTCGGCGACGATCGTGCGCAGCTGCCGCGGGGTGGCTGCCCCCGTGGCGAGCAGCTGCCGGGCGGTGCGCAGCAGCGGGTCGCGGGCTTCGGTCGCCTCGATCTGCTCGAGGTCGCGGTAGGCGTGCTCGGCGTCGCTGCCGGCGTGGCCCCACAGGCGGACCGTCTCGAGGTGGAGGAACACCGGACCTCGCCGGGACCGGGCGCCGTCGATGGCTGCGTCGGTCGCGGCCCACACCTCGTCGAGGTCACCCGCGGCGTGGACGTACCTGAGGCCGGGGAGGTGCGAGAACGTGCTGGCGATCCACCGGCTCGGGGTGTCCACAGAGATGCCGACGCCGTTGTCCTCGCAGACGAACAGGATGGGTACCGGGTTGCCGCGGCGGCGGGCGTACCGGGCGGCGTTGATGGCGGTCAGCGCGGTGGCGTGGTTGGCCGATGCGTCCCCGAACGAGCACATCACCACGCTGTCACCGGGGATCGGCAGCGGGGCGCCCGTCCGCCCGGAGCGGCCGATGGTGAAGGCCGCGCCCACGGCCTTCGGCAGGTGGGAGGCGATCGTGGACGTCTGGGGCGGGACCCACGCGGTGGGACTGCCCCAGACCTTGTGCCGCCCACCGGACGCCGGGTCCTCCGCGGAGGCGCACAGGCTCAGCAGGGTGTCCCAGACCGGGTCACGGTCGGGCGTGTGACGTGCACGTGCCACCATCAGCCCGCCGGAGCGGTAGTGCAGGAAGCACGGGTCGGTCGGACGCAGCAGCGCGCCGAGGACCGCGTCGTCCTCGTGGCCGGCGCTCGAGATCGTGTAGTGCGCCAGCCCGTCGGCCTTCAGGCGTCGCGCGGCGACGTCGAGCGCTCGTGAGGTGACCTGGTCGGTGAACAGCTCGAGCGCCTGGACGGCGGTCAGCTCGGACCGTCCGGTGAGGCGGTCGGTCGGTGCCAGCGTCACCCCCGGCAGCGCGGTGGTGCCCTCGGCGAGCGCATCGTCGAGCGCTGCCTCGACGACGGCGACACGGTCGTGCTGCACGTGCGGCTCCTCCTGCGCTGGCCCCGCCGCACGCTAGGCGTGTGACGCGCCCGTTCGGGGGCACGGTGCGCGGGCCGTAGGGTGCTGCCCAGAGCGACGAGGAGTGCGTGTGTACGCGGTACTGGCCGGGGGGGTCGGGGCGGCGCGCTTCCTGCGCGGCCTGCTCCGCGTGGTCCCGGCGGACGAAGTGGTCGCCATCGTCAACGTCGGTGACGACCTGACCCACCTCGGCCTGCGGATCTGTCCCGACCTCGACTCGATCACCTACTGGCTCGGCGGCGTGGTCCACCCCGAACAGCAGTGGGGCCGCGCCGACGAGAGCCACGTCGTCGCCGGCGAGCTGGCCAGGCTCGGGCACGAGCCGTGGTTCACCCTCGGCGACCGTGACCTCGGCGTGCACCTGCACCGCACGGCACGGTTGGCCGAGGGGGTGCCCCTGTCGGTGATCACCGACGAGGTCCGACGTGCCTTCGGCGTCGAGGTCCGGCTGCTGCCGGCCACCGATGACCCGGTCGAGACCCGCATCCGGACCGTCGACGGCCGCGACCTGCACTTCCAGGAGTACTGGGTCCGTGAGCGCGCTGCTCCGGAGGTCGCCTCGGTGGTCCTCGCCGGCGCCGACCGCGCCACGGCCGGCCCGGACGTGATCGAGACCCTGCTCGACGCCGAGGCCGTGCTGCTCGCCCCGTCGAACCCGGTGGTCTCGGTGGGCACGATCCTCGCGGTCAACGGCATCGCGGCCGCGCTCCACCAGACCCCGGCACCCGTGGTCGGTGTCTCACCCATCATCGGCGGTGAGGTCGTGCGCGGCATGGCCCACCGGCTGCTACCCGCGGTCGGTGCGGAGGTCTCGGCCGCGGGCGTCGCGCAGCACTACGGCCACCGAGCCGCCGGTGGTGTGCTCGACGGCTGGGTGGTCGACACCCGCGACCAGGATCAGCTCGAGGCCGTGCGCGCGGCCGGCATCGCCGCGCGGGCGACCGACACCATGATGGACGACCCCGAGGTGGCAGCGGCGCTGGCGCGGGTCTGCCTCGACCTGGCCACCGAGCTCGAGGCCGGCGCGTGACGCGACGGATCGAGGTCGTGGCCCTCCCCACCGACGTGCGGTTCGGACCCGGTGATGACCTCGTCGGCGCCCTGCTGGATGCCGCGGCCGACGCTGGCGTGGACCTGCGGGACGGCGACGTGGTCTGCGTGGCCTCCAAGGTGGTCAGTCTGGTCGAGGACGCGACCGTCCCCCTCCCGGACGGCGACCCGCGGACGGCCCGTCGCGAGGTCGCCCGTGCCCACGCGGCCCGCATCGTGGCCGACACACCCGGGGTCCTGGTCACCGAGACGACGCACGGCTTCGTCAGCGCCAACGGCGGGATCGACGCCTCGAACGTCGCCGACACCGACGAGCGGGCCCGCGCGCTGCTGCTGCCGTCGGACCCGGACGCGTCGGCGGCTCGCGTGCGTGACGGGCTGCGCGCCCGCACCGGTGTCGAGGTCGGGGTCATCGTCACCGACACCTTCGGCCGACCCTGGCGGCTCGGCCAGACCGAGGTCGCCCTCGGCGTGGCCGGGACGGCGGCCGTCCGCGACGAGCGTGGCGGCACCGACCTCGACGGTGCCCTGCTCGAGGTCACGGAGGCCGCGGTCGCCGACGAGGTTGCCGGCGCGGCGGACCTGGTGCGGACCAAGGCGAGCGGCACGCCGTTCGTGCTGGTCCGGGGCCTGGACGCGACGAGCCCCCACGGCACCGGTCAGGACCTCGTCCGCCCCGCGGACCAGGACCTGTTCCGCACGGGCGGCCCCACCGCAGCCGAGGCAGCGATCGGGGGCCGGCGCACGGTGCGGCTGTTCGACCCGGCACGGCCGGTGCCCGAGGGACCCCTGCACGCCGCCGTCGCCGCCGCGGCGACCGCACCGGCACCCCACCACACCAGGCCCTGGCGGGTCCTACGCCTCGCCGACACGACCCGCGCCCGGCTGCTCGACGCCATGGCGACGCGGTGGCGGCAGGACCTGGCGGGCGACGGCACCGATCCCGCGGTGATCGCCCGCCGCCTGGCTCGTTCGGACGCGGTCCTGCGTGCGGCGCCGACGCTGCTGGTGCCGTTCGTGACCCTCGACGGCGCCCACCACTACCCCGACGAGCGACGTACCACCGGCGAGCGCGACCTGTTCGTCCTGTCCGGCGGAGCCGCGCTCCAGAACCTCCAGGTGGTCCTGGCAGCCCACGGGCTCGGGGCGGCGTGGATCTCCTCGACCGCGTTCTGCCCCGACACCGTTCGCGAGGTCCTGGAGCTGCCGGGGACCTGGCAGCCGCTCGGTGCCGTGGCCGTCGGGTACCCCTCGCCCGAAGCCGGATCCCCGAGACCACGCCCGCCGGTCGACGTGACCGAGCTGCTGCTCGACCGCTGAGGCGGCCGGGACGGGTGCCCGTCGAGCCATCACGGTCGGTGACCACGCTGCCCATCGGTACCCTGGCCGCTTCCCGTGCCTGTACGACGACGGAGTGCCTCACGTGGCCGAGCGCGAACGCATGACCAACAAGGAACGCCGCGCGGCGGGCCGCGAGGAGCGCAAGCGCAAGGAGGCCGAGGCGAAGGCCAAGGCCAAGCGCGACCAGATCCGCAACAGCGCCATCACGGCGGTCGTCGTGCTGATCGTCGGTGTGATCGTCTTCCAGGCGGTCAGGCCGGACCCTGCCGTCCTCGACGAAGCGATCCTGGTCAGCTCCGAGGCCGCCGAGGAGGCGCGCGAGGCCGCCGGCTGCGAGATGCTCGCCGAGCGCGATCCGCTGCCCGAGCGCTACCACTTCGAGGCCTCCGCCGCCCCGGATCCCGACACGATCTACCCCGACATCCGTCCGACGCACTCCGGGCCGCACACCGTGCAGACCACACCGGCCAGCCTCGACGGGTTCTCCCGGCAGATCGACGAGCGGTCCAGCACCCACAACCTCGAACACGGTGCGGTGATCGTCTGGCACGACCCGGACCAGACCGACGGCGGCGAGATCGCCCGCTGGGGCGAGGTGCTCAACGCCAACGGCTTCGGCGACACCGCCGCGAGGACCGGCTCGGCGATCCTGACCGCGCCGTACGAGGACCCGGGTATCAGCTCGGGCAAGGCGATCGCGTTCCGTGCCTGGGGCACCGCGATGGACTGCGACGAGTTCGACCAGACCGTCGCCAACGCGTTCGTCGCCCAGAACTTCGGGACGCGCGGCATCGGTCCGGAGCGCCACCACTACCCCGCCGACACCCTCGAGTTCAGCGACCTCGACGTGGGTGACACCCCCAGCGAGGAAGCGCCGATCGACGGCGACATGCCCGAGACCGTGCCCGAGGACGAACTCGAGGACGAGTTGGGTGAGGAGAACGTCGAGGACGCCACCGACGAGATCGAGGACGGCGACCAGGAAGCCGCCGACGGCGAGGGCTGACCCGGACGACGCGACCCCCTCGGACCCCGCCGACGCCGGCGGGGTCCGTCAGGTCGGGGGGCGGCCGCCACCTGCGACACCGGGGGCGCGGCCTCGGACCCGCCGCCACCAGGTGGCGATCCACGGGCCCCAGACGAAGGGCTCGAACCAGCGCTCGACGACCGCCCTGGCCGGGACGCGAGCTCGCGCCTCCAGCTCGCGGTGGCGGGACCGGGCGGCGCCCCAACCCCGACGCACCCTGCGCAGGGCGGGCAGCCAGGCCGACGGGACGGTCAGCAGCAGCTCGCCGAGCTTCAGCGTGGTGGTGGCCAGCACCACGGGCCAGGAGCGGCCGATGGTCCGTGACGTGTCGTGGGTACCCACGACCAGCAGCCGGTTGGCGGCGTTGAGCTCCTCGACGAACGCGCTGCGTCGAGGTCCGGCGCCGCCCCGCTCGTGCGTCGCGGTCGCGGCCGGCTCGTAGCGGCTGCGCCACCCGAGGCGCTGCAGCCGCCAGGCGAGGTCGACGTCGTCGAAGTAGGCGAACAGGTCCTCGGTCAGGGCCCGCCTCGTCCACGGCCCCTCCCCCGCCCATGCGACGTCCTCGAGCGCAGCGGTGCGCAGCAGCGCGCAGGCGCCGGTGACACCGAACACCTCGCCGGCAGAGCGCTCGACATCGGCGGCGCGGCGCCCCTCGTCCCGGTCACGGAACAGCCGGGCCCGGGTCGCCACCACGCCGGTCGAGTCGACGATCACGCCACCGTCAGCCGTCCGGACGTTGCGGTCGAGCCGACCCTGGACCGACGCGCATCGTGGCTCGGTGTCGAGCACGGCCACGAGCCGGGCCAGATGGTCCGGGTCCGGGACGCAGTCCACGTTGACCAACCAGACCGCGTCGGCCGGTCGCGGAGCAGCCACCAGTCCGTCGTGGACACCCCCGGCGAACCCCCGGTTGGTCGGGTTGGCGACGACCGTCAGCGGGTGGCGGCGGGCAGCAGCAGCGGCGGTGGTGAGCAGCTCGAGGCTGCCGTCCCCCGAGGCGTTGTCGACCACCACCACGTCGAGGTCGACGTGGCTCTGGGCGTCCAGCGCGGCCAAGCACGCGTCGAGCTGGTCGACCTGCCGCCAGCTGACGACCACCGCGACGACCCGGGCGATGCGCCGCACGGGGACCGGAGGCCGGCCGACCTCAGGCACCGCTGCGGCGACGGCGTTCGATGCGCGCCAGGGGGATGGGCCCCGTCGTCGTCGAGTCACCGAGACGCCGAACGGGACCCTCGGTCACCGCGGACGAGCCGCCGAGGTCCACCAGCCCGGCGCCTCCCGGGGCGGGCCGGACGGCGAACCTGGCGGCGTCGGCGGCCACGGCCCAGGTCTCGCGCGCGGCACGGTCGGTGACCGAGACGGCGATCGTGAAGTGCCCGGCGAGGAGCCGCGCTGCGAAGCGCACGTCGACGGTGGCCTCCTGCTCGGGTGCGAGCGGTCCGATCCCGATGCCCTGCCAGGTGGTGTGCAGCTCGTAGAGGTGGGTGCCGTCGCCGCGGCTGACGGCGATCCCCACGCCGCAGGTGCCGATGTCCTCGAGCGCACGGAGCCTGACGCGCAGCGTCATCGCGGCGGACGGGGACACCTCGGTGACCGGATCGCCGTCGGAGTCGAGGAGCAGGACCTCCTCGATACGCACCCGCCGCGAGGTTCGCGAGGGCGCCCGGGGTGCCGCCGCCGATGCCACCCGCTGCCGGTACAGCTCGACCCCCTCGCTCACGTTGCCGTCGAAGACCATCCGCCCATGGTCGAGCACGATGGCCCGGTCGCACATCTCACGGACGGCGTCGAGGTCGTGGCTGACGAGCACGAAGGTCTTGCCCGCGTCGCGGAACCGCTTCATCCGGTCGAGGCTACGGTCCTGGAACTCCGCGTCACCGACGGCCAGCACCTCGTCGACCAGGAGGATGTCGGGGTCGACGGTGACCGCGATCGCGAACCCGAGACGGACGTACAGGCCCGAGGAGTAGGTCCGCACCGCCGTGTCGAGCAGCGGGCGGATGCCCGCGACGTCGACGATCTCGTCGAAACGGTCGTCGATCTCGCTGCGGGACAGGCCGAGGATCGCCCCGTTGAGGTAGATGTTCTCGCGGCCGGACAGGTCGCCGTGGAACCCGGCGCCCAGTTCGAGCAGCGACGCGACGCGACCGTTGGTGATCGCCACGCCCTGGTCCGGCGGCAGGATCCGGGCGAGGATCTTGAGCAGGGTCGACTTGCCGCTGCCGTTGTGGCCGATGACGGCGACCGATTCGCCGTGGTGGATGGTGAAGGAGACGTCCTCGAGGGCGTTGAAGTCGGTGTAGCTCGACCGGCGCATACGGGCGAGCCGTTCCTTCAGGCCGCTCGGACGCTCGTGGAACAACCGGAAGGTCTCGGTGACCCCGTCGACGACGATGGCTGGGCGCGACGGATCGAGCGCACCGGCGAACCGGTCGCGGAGCCCGGCGACGTTCGGCGGGCGGAACCTCGGGTCACGGTCGGGCACGGTCAGACCTCCTTGGCGAAGGTCCGGGCACGTCGCAGGAACACGGTGTATCCCACCGCGAACGCGCCGACGGCCCACAGCAGCAGGATGGCGATGGTGCCGAGCGAGGGCCACGTCGGCAGCATCGAGACGACGGGCTCGCCGCTGCCCGCCGCACTGACGACCACGTCGCCGTAGAGGGGCGCCCGGAACGCTTCGACGAACCAGGTCATCGGGTTCGCGCGGAGGATCATGACGAGCCACTCCAGCCGGTGCCCCTGCAGCTCGGCCTCGACGAGCGCCAGCGGGTACAGCACCGGGGTGGTGTAGAACCAGACGAGGTAGAGGACGACGAACAGCTCCTGCAGGTCGCGGAAGACGACGTTCACACCGGCGAGCAGCATCGCCACGCCCGACGTGAAGACGGTCAGCAGCGCGATGGCGAGCAACGTGGCCGGCAGGTGGGTCAGGACCGTCCAGCCACGCGTCGCGATCAGGTACGGGCTGACCACCAGCAACGCGAGCAGCAGGTGGGCGAGCTGGCTGAACACGTGCGACAGGGGTAGCACCTCGCGCGGGAAGTACACCTTCTTGACGAGGTCACCGTTGCCGACGATGGAGTGGATCGCGCCCTGGCAGGAGTTCTGGAAGAACTGCCACAGCAGGTAACCGGCGAGGAAGAAGGCGGCGAAGTCCTCGACCGGGATGCGGATCACGATGCCGAACACGATGCTGAAGACCACGGTCATCAGCGCCGGGGTCAGCATCGACCACAGGAACCCGAGGCTCGAGTTCTTGTAGCGGACCTTCAGCTCCTTGCGCACGAGCTGCTCGAGCAGCTCGCGCGCGCGCCACAGCTCACCGAGCTTGCTGGACGGCGACCGCAGACCGCGGCGGCCGGTGGGTCCGCCCACCGGTGCGTCGACCGCCAACTGCCGCTCCTCGCGTCCGCGTCGCGCTGTCCAGCTCCGACCGCCGCTCAGGCCGCCGGATCCGGTACCCGGGCCCCGTCAGGGACGGGCGACGCCGGGTCCAACCGGACGTCGTCACCGAGGACGACGTCACGCCCGAGGACCGTACCCGACGCCACGCGCGCACCCTGGCCCGCCAACAGGCGGTGCGCGACGACGTCCGCGCCGAGGTGCACCCGATCGGCCAGCACGCTGTCGACGACGTTGCTGTCCTCGCCCACGGTCCCGCCGGCACCGATCACCACGTACGGCCCCACGCTGGCCCCCCGTTCCACCCGGGCGCCGCGCTGCAACAGCACGGGGCCGACGAGCCGCGCGTCGTCCGCCACCCACGCGTCGCTCGCGATGCGCACGCCGCCTCCGGCGTCGCCGACGGCGTCGAGCGACGGCCAGGCCAGCTCCCCGTCGAGCGCGAGGCGGTGGCCGGTCAGGTAGCGCTCCGGCGTCCCGAGGTCGGCCCAGGCAGCGTCGCTGACGAACCCCTCGACACGCTGGCCGGCGGCGACCAACTGCGGGAAGACCTGCCGCTCGAAGGACAGCCGACCGACGGGGAAGCCCGAGAGGGCGCCGGGTTCGAGCACGTAGGTGCCGGCGTTGACGGCGTCCTGGCCCGGCAGCGTCCCGGGGTCGGGCTTCTCGACGAACGCGGTGATACGGGTGCCGTCGAGGACGCAGACACCGAAGCTGGAGGTGTCCTCGACGCGCGTGAGCACCAGGGTGGCCGCCGCATCGGCGTCGCGGTGCGCGGCGATCGCGGCGGCGAGATCGACGTCGGTCAGGATGTCGCCGTTGAGGACCAGGAACGTGCCGGTGACCCGGTCGAGGGCGGCGCGCACACCCCCCGCGGTGTCGAGCGGCGTCGGTTCGGGCACGAACTCGAGGGTGACCCCGAGCGCATCGGCGTGGGGCTCGAGCACCTCGAACGGGATCGGGTCGGCACCGACGACCAGGAGCACCCGCTCGACGCCGACGGCGGCCAGGCGAGCGAGGACCCCCACCAGGAACGGCTCGCCGCAGAACGGCAGCAGTGGCTTGGGAGTCGTGGTCGTCAGGGGCCGCAGCCGGGTACCGGCTCCGCCGGCCACGATGCAGGCCTCGCGCACGGTCACGGGGAGCTCCGAGGGGGACGGCGTGGGACGGGCGGAGAGAGCGGTGCGAGGCGAGGGCTCACTCGCCGGTCGTGCTGCGACCGCGCCCGATGCTGCGCTCGGCGACGTAGGTGACCACGACCCAGGCGGCGAGAGCGAGGCGGACCAACGGCCGTAGCGCGCGGCCGGACGCACCGTAGCGACGGCCCACGTAGCGGTCGAGGCCACGGGCGTGCCACACCAGAGCGCGCCACCGCCGTCCCGAGGTGGACGCCCCGACGCGGTGGACCACCGTCGTCCGCGGGTCGTACCGGACACGCCACCCCGCGTCCTGGAGCCGGGCGGCGAGGTCGACGTCCTCGAGGTAGAGCGGGTAACCCGGATCGAACCCGTCGACCGCGTCGAAGGCGGTGCGGCGGACCGCCAGGGCGCACCCCGACACCCACCCGACGTCGCGAGCGACCGTCGGGTCGTGGTCGGTCTGCCGGTAGCGGGCCGTCCAACGGTTCCCCGGCACGATCCAGCGCAGCAGCGCGTGCAGCACGGCGGTCAGGGGGTCGGGCAGGGCCCGTGCGGACGCCTGGGGCCGGCCATCGGGGTAGACCACACGCGGCCCTGCGAGCCCGACCTCCGGGCCAGCGGTGGCCGCGGCTGCCATGGCTGCGGGCCCGTCGCCGTCGAACCTGACGTCGGCGTTGGCGACCACCGCCACCTCGGTGTCGGTGGCCCGGACGCCGGCGTTCGCGCCACGTCCGAACCCGGCGTTGGCCAGCTCGAGGACCCGCACGTGCGGGAACGCCGCGCGGACGGCCGCGGCCGTCCCGTCGCGTGAGCCGGTGTCGACCAGGACGGCGGGCACGTCGGAGGGGATCGAGGCGAGGCAGCCGAGCGCCTCGTCGCGGGTCTCGTGGCTCACCACGACGACCGCGACACGCACGTCGTCGCGGGCGGGCGGCGGCGCCCCGGCGGTCACCCCTCGGCCCGTCCCGCGTCGGCGAGCTCGGCGAGCAGACGAGCGAGGCCGTCCCGCCACTGCGGCAGGGCCGGCACGCCGCTGAGGCGGGCGTGGCGGGTGTCCAGGACGGACCAGGCGGGCCGCGGCGCGGGCCGGTCCAACGCGGTCGAGGGCTGGGCGGCGAGGTCGACCTCCAGGCCAGCGAGTTCGAACGTGGCCGACGCGAGGTCGAACCAGGACGCCTGGCCGGCGTTGACCACGTGGTAGGTGCCGGAGCGCCGCGCGACCGCGAGGTGGCGCAGCGCGGGTGCGAGGTCGGCGGTGAACGTCGGCGACCCGATCTGGTCGTCGACCACCTGCAGGGCGCCGCCTTCGCGGGCCACACGCAGCATCGTGCGCACGAAGTTGTTGCCGCCGCCGCCGCCGGCCAGCCACGCCGTGCGCACGATCACGTGCTCGGCGAGGGTCTGGGCGACCAGGCGCTCGCCGGCCAGCTTCGAGGCGCCGTAGACGCTGCGCGGCGCGACCGGGTCGGTCTCGATCCACGGCCGCGGCGCGCCGGTGCCGTCACGGGGCGCCTCACCGTCGAAGACGTAGTCGGTCGACACGTGCACCAACCTGGCATCGACGTCACGACACGCGCGGGCCAGCCACCACGGGCCCAGCGCGTTGACCGCGTGCGCCCGATCGGGATCGGATTCGCACCCGTCCACATCGGTCCAGGCTGCCGTGTTGATCACGACCTCGGGCGCCACCTGCCGCACGGTGGCGACCACGGCCGCTTCGTCGGCGATGTCCAGGTCGGCCCGGGTGAGGGCAACGACCTCGTCGTCGCGGCAGGCGGCCAGCAGATCGTGGGCGAGCTGGCCACCCGCGCCGGTCACCAGCACGCGCACGCTCAGCCCTTCGCCGACGGTGCGGTGCCACGGCGTGCCGAGGCGCCACCTGCCTTCAGCGGTCGCCACCAGTCCTCGTTGGTCCGGTACCACGCGACGGTGCCGTCCAGCGCCTCGTCCAGGCTGTGCGCCGGGCTCCAGCCGAGCGCCCGCACCTTGGTGGTGTCCACCGCGTAGCGCAGGTCGTGACCCGGCCGGTCGGGCACGTGCTCGATCATGTCCTCATCCGCCCCGAGCCGCTCGAGCAGCCGGAAGGTCAGCTCGCGGTTGGTCAGCTCGTTGCCGGCCCCGACGTTGTAGACCTCGCCGGGGACGCCCTCGGTCAGCACCAGCCACTGCGCCGCGACGTTGTCGGCCACGTAGGTCCAGTCCCGCACGTTGCGGCCATCGCCGTACAGCGGGACCTTCAGGCCGTCGATCAGGTTGGTCACGAACAGCGGGATCATCTTCTCGGGGAAGTGGAACGGTCCGAAGTTGTTGGCCGTGCGCGTGACCGTGATCGGGTAGCCGTAGGTCACGCCGTAGGACCGCGCGAGCAGGTCGGCCGCGGCCTTGGACGCCGAGTAGGGCGAGTTCGGCTCGAGCGCGTCACCCTCCACGAACCGGTCCGGCTCGTCGACCGAGCCGTAGACCTCGTCGGTCGAGATGTGCAGCACCCGGTCGACCTCGGCCCGGCGGCACGCCTCGAACACCACCCCGGCCCCGGACACGTTGGTGCGCAGGAACTCGGCCGGCCCGTCGATCGACCGATCCACGTGCGACTCCGCCGCGAAGTGCACCACCGCATCGACACGACCGTGGCCCGAGCCCGAACCGACCCCGGTCACGAGCTCGTCGACCAGGCCCGCATCGCACACATCACCGTGCACGAACCGGTACCGCGGATCGTCGGCGACGTCCACCAGCGACGCCAGGTTGCCGGCGTAGGTCAACGCGTCCAGGTTCGTCACCCGCACGTCCGGCTGGGTCTGCAGGACGTGGCGCACGAAGTTGGCGCCGATGAACCCCGCCCCACCGGTCACCAGCACGTGCATCAGGACCCCTCCGCCAGCTCGACGTCGCTGTGGTCACCGAGCAACAGCCGGTGCGCGGCCGGGCGCCGCGCACCACGACTGACACGGACCTCGCGGCCGAGCAAGGACGCCTCGATCCGCGGCACGTCCGTCAGCACACAACCCTGCATCAGCACCGAGAACTCGACCTCCGACCGGGTGACCACGCACCCCTCGGCGATCGACGTGAACGGCCCCACGTAGCTGTCGACGATCCGAGCATCCGCACCGATGACCGCCGGCCCTCGCAGCACCGAGCCCGTCACCACCGCGCCGGCCTCGACCACCACCGCGCCGGTGACCGTCGAGTCCTGATCGACATCACCGTCGATCCGCTGGGTCACGGTGCCGAGCACGATCCGGTTGGCGTCGAGCAGCTCGTCCTTCTTGCCGGTGTCCAGCCACCACCCCTCCACCCGCGAGGCCCGGACGGTCTGGCCATCGTCGAGCAGCTGCTGGATCGCATCGGTGATCTCCAGCTCCCCACGAGCCGACGGGCTGATCCGACGCGCCGCATCCACGATCGCCGACGTGAACAGGTAGACCCCCACCAACGCCAGATCCGACGGCGGATCGGCCGGCTTCTCCACCAACCGTTCGATCGTGCCGTCGTCGGCCAGCACCGCCACACCGAACCGCTCCGGATCGGGAACCTGCTTGAGCAGCAGCTGCGCCGCCGGCCGATCCCGCTCGAAGGACGCGACCAGATCCCCGATCCCACCCTCGATCAGGTTGTCCCCCAGGAACATCACGAAGTCCTCGTCCCCGAGGAAGTCCGCCGCCGTCAGCACCGCGTGCGCCAACCCCAACGGCGCCTCCTGACGCAGGTAGGTCACCGAGATCCCCAGCGCCGACCCATCACCCACCGCAGCCTCGATGTCGGCCGCCGTGTCCCCCACGATGATCCCGACCTCGGTGACCCCCGCGTCACGGATCTGCTCGAGCCCGTAGAACAGGATCGGCTTGTTGGCCACCGGCACCAACTGCTTCGCGCTGGTCGAGGTGATCGGACGCAGACGCGTCCCCGCACCACCAGCCAGGACCAGCGCTCTCACGGTGCCTCCGCGGCGGTCGTGGTGCCGTCGGTGGTGACCCCACCGGCGTCCGCTCCGACGGCGACGATCACGTCGGTGCCGTCCGGGGCGGTGATGCCCGCGGGCAGGGGCCGCACCTCGGCGCCGAGGTGGGCCGCGACCCGCTCCGCCTCGGTCGTCTTCCCCTCGCGTGCGTAGACGGTCGTGGTCGTGGTCGCGTGGATCCGTTCGGACGCCGACGACCAGCCGACGACCGCGTAGTTGGCGAACACGAGCGTCGGCCCGAGCACGTTGCGGGCGGCGCTCTGGTTCTGCCCGGGGATCATGGCGACGGTGATCTCCGCCGCCTCCTCCCGGGTGGCGGTCTCGGGCAGCGGACGTCCCGAGGCGATGGCCTCGGCCAGCGCCTTCGCCCCGGGTTCGTAGGGCAGCACGTACGAGCCGCGCGGCAGGTTGCTGCTGGCGGGCAGGTCGACCGCGTACGACGGGAAGGTGCGCATCGGTACGCCCCCCGTCACCACGGTGCGCAGGTCGTTGGCGAGGTAGCGCATCTCCTGCAGACCGAGCCCGTCGTCGGTGGTCAGGCTTCCGGTGACGTCGTCGACGAGGCGCAGGAGCCGGGCCGGGTTGGCGAGGTTGCCGGTCTCGGCCAGCTCGCCGAGCACCGCCCTGATGAAGGTCTGCTGGCGATCGATCCGCACGTAGTCGCCGTGGGTGCCCTGCCGGGAGCGCACGAAAGACAACGCCTCGACCGGGTCCATCTCGTAGACCCCGGGCTCGGTGAAGTTGGCGCCGGACTTCCTGTCGACGAGCGGTTCGTCGAGTTCGATGGTCACCCCACCGAGGGTCTCCACCACGTCGATGAACCCACCGAGCGAGATCTTCGCGTAGTGGTTGGTGGTCAGCCCGTAGGTGCGCCGCAGCGCCTCGACGACCGGCTCGGGGCCACCGGCGAAGACGTTGGTGACCTTGGTCAGCGATCCGTCCTCCCGCTCGACCACCAGGTCGCGCGGGATCGAGATCAACGTCACCTGGGACCGGTCCTGGCTGACGGTGACGTAGATCATCGTGTCGCTGCGCTGCCCGCCGAACTGTTCCTCGGTCCCGAGGGTGAGTTCGCGCTGCTCCTCGCGCGACAGACCGGACCGGTCGTCGGAGCCCACCACGAGGAAGTGGCGCGCGTCGGACGGGCTGCCCACCGCCTCGAGCGAACCCACCGCCACCCGGGTCAGGTTGGCGTCGGCCTGCCGGTACAGCAGGTAGCCGGTGGTCCCGAGGGCGGTCACGGCG